>CANGHE010000211.1 GCA_947453545.1 Flavobacteriia bacterium | reverse complement strand
TCTTAAGTTCTTGAGGAGTGAGGACTCTTGGATAAACATACATAGGATAATTGTCACGAATGACCTCGAAATTCTTCCATTTGTGAAATGTGCGTAGATTATCTTCTCCTATGATTAAACTAAATTTATTTTTTGGAAATTTTTCTTTTAAATATGCAAGTGTATCAACTGTATAGTTCGGTTTAGGCATCTTAAATTCAATATCTGAAGCACGAAGTTTATCATTGTCTTCTATCGCTAATTGAACTAAGGCAAGTCGATGATGATCGGCGAGTAGGGATTGTTTAGCCTTGTGAGGATTTTGAGGTGTAACAACTAACCATACTTGATCTAATTCAGGTAAATTAGCCATGTGATTGGCAAGAATTAGATGACCTATATGTATAGGGTTAAAGGTGCCAAAAAAAAGACCTACACGCATTTTAGGAATTCAAAAAGTGATTTACAAGTTCTTCAGCTTTATGACATGCTTCTTCCAAGTGGTCGTTTTCAAGAATAACATCAAATTTAGGTGCTAAAGCTAATTCTTCTTTGGCACGCGCCATACGCATTTGAATTTTATCCTCAGTTTCTGTGCTGCGTGAACGCAAACGTCGTTCTAATTCTCCAATAGATGGTGCTTGTACAAAAATCGATAATGCATGTTCACCTAACTTTTGTTTTATATTGATTCCACCCAACACATCTACATCGAAGACTACAGTTTTACCTTCACTCCATAGTTTTTCTACCACCTCATGCAATGTACCATAGTAGTTATTAGCATATACTTCCTCCCATTCCAAAAAGGCATTTTCTTCGATTTTTTGTTTAAATCCTTTAACTCCTAAGAAATGATAATCTTTTCCATCTACTTCCCCTTCTCTTGGTTCTCTACTACATGCAGAAATAGAGAAAACTAAATTGGGATATTTATTAAGAAGATATTTTACAATCGTAGTTTTACCTGCACCAGATGGAGCAGAGAAAAGAATACTTTTTCCAATGATTTTTGGTGTGCTCATACTTATAATTCTTTATAATTAAATTTCAGATTTTCGACTTTGCTTAACCTTACTGAAATTCTTATAATGTATTTAATACTTGTTCTTTAATTTTCTCTAAGGAATCTTTCATATCAACAACCATTTTTTGTAATTCAACGTGGTAACTTTTACTACCTAATGTGTTGATTTCTCTACCAATTTCTTGAGTTATAAAACCTAATTTTTTTCCTGCGGAAGGTAAAATCATTGTTTCTAAGAAATAATCAAGGTGATTTGCAAGACGCATTTTCTCTTCCGAAATATCTAATTTTTCAATGTAAAATATCAATTCTTGTTGGAATCTATTTTCGTCAAAACCAACAACACTTCCGGCTTCTTCTAATCCCTTACGTATACGTTCTTTGATCGTCTCAATGCGGGTAGTTTCGTATTTTTCAACCTGGTTTAAAAGTGAACGAATTTCTTCGATGCGATCATTAAACTCTTTCTCTAATGCTACACCTTCTTGTCTTCTGAAAGTATTTAAATTCATACATGCTTCAGCAACAAGTTCGTGTAAGAATGTAAATTCTTCTTCTGAAGTACTTTCTTTGGATTGAGTAAATATTTCAGGCATTTTTACAATCAAGGAAAGGTAATCACTTGTGGTTTCTCCGAGTAAAATATTTGTTTCTAACAGATCTTTGTAATACGCTAAAGCGAGATCTTTATTTATTTCTAATGATTTTGAGCTTCCAGTACTTTCAATATTGATATTAACTTCAACCTTACCACGATCCAAAGCATTGGTAATGTATTGACGAATTTCTAATTCTTTTTCTCTGTATGGACCTGCAATGCGAGTGTATAAGTCTAAACTCTTACTATTCAACGCTTTTATCTCAACGCTTATTTTTTTTCCTTCAAAACTTCCTGTAGCTTTTCCGTATCCTGTCATTGAATGTAACATACCTTCTTTTTTTGGGGTAAATTTACCATAATCTCTTTTACGAAATGGAATATACTACTACATATTTCGTAATTTAGCGACACTAAGTTGAAAATTGAAATCTACCTATGAAAGTTATTGATCATTTAAAGGAAGCAAAGTCAACCTTATTTTCATTTGAAATACTACCTCCGTTGAAAGGTAAAAGTATACAGTCAATTTACGATGGAATAGATCCTTTAATGGAATTTAAGCCAAAGTATATTAATGTTACATACCATCGTGAGGAGTATATTTTCAAGGAAAGAGCCAATGGTTTATTAGAAAAAATAGCGATACGTAAGCGTCCTGGTACGGTTGGGATTTGTGCAGCTATTATGAATAAGTACCATGTTGATGCTGTGCCACATTTGATTTGTGGTGGATTCAGTAAAGAAGAAACTGAGAATGCATTGATTGACTTACAATTCCTAGGGATTGACAATGTTTTGGCGTTGCGAGGTGATTCAATTAAAACAGAAAGTTCTTTTCGTCCGCATCCAGAAGGACACGCATATGCAGTTGATTTAATCAAACAAGTTGTTGAGATGAATCAAGGTAATTACATTACTGAAGACTTTCAGTTGGAACCGACGAATTATTGTATTGGAACTGCTGGTTATCCTGAGAAGCATTTTGAGGCGATGAACTTATCTACTGATTTATTGTATTTAAAACAAAAGGTTGATGCTGGCGCAGAATATATTGTAACTCAAATGTTTTTTGATAATCAAAAATATTTTGACTTTGTTGCTGCTTGTAGAGAAATAGGTATCACTGTTCCAATTATTCCAGGTATTAAGCCAATAAAGACTTTAAACCACACAACATTTTTACCGAAATTATTCCATATTGATTACCCTGAAGCATTGGCTAAAGAATTATTGAAATGTAAGTCTAATGACGATGTGAAACAGTTGGGGATTGAGTGGGGAATTCAACAATCTAAGGAATTGAAAGCTAAAAATGTTCCAGGGATTCATTATTATACCATGTCTAATTCAGATGAAGTAAAGGCAATTGCTTCAGAGGTTTTTTAATCTTTTTTTATGACTAAATATCTAATAGCTTTTGCTATTCTATTTTCTTTTAAACTAGTAAACGCTCAACAGCTTCAGTTAACGAATGCTCTAGTTGTAGGTCAAATGGATCGTCCTGAGGATAAGTTTACATTAGAAATCAATTTGGCAGAATTGTTGGCCAATGAAGGGATTAATGTAATGCCTTCACTAAATGCATTGAAGCAAGGGGCGAGTGCTTCTGTTTTAGTATCAGATTCTGTTTCGAAGATATTATCAGAAAAGAAAATTGATACTTATTTATTAGTGAATGTAAGAGGATATGATCGTAAGTTTAGACCTACATCTAAATTTGAGGATTTATCTAAGGAATTAGAATCGAGTCATTTATTTCCTCTTTATAGAGACGAGATTGTTTCTATTACGTTTGAGTTCACCTTTTTTAGAGGAGGTAAAGTAATTAAGTCAGAGTTATTAAAGTTGGGAAACATTTCAGACCGTAACGGGGTAATTAAAAAATTACGAAAGAAACTTCCTAAAATGATAAAACATTGGAAAAAGTAGTAGTTATTCAACTACTACTTTTTTGTTTGTAATAGATTTTAGCATCATTTGGATTAATAATTTAAGGCATTTTTCATTTCTTTATTCTGTGAAGATTCGTTTTATTACCAAAGAATTAAAGTTTATTTCTTAAATCCAATTTTTTCTCTTTTCGTTTGTTGTTCCAATTGCTCGTCTTTTTTGAGTTAATGATTTAACACATCAAATACATCATCAAATGTTTTGTCATACGTTTTTTCAAGTTCTTGAATTTTCAGAGCAAGTTCCTGGAAATTCAACGCATATTGTCTCATTAGCACAAAAGCACGCATAATTGCAATGTTAACTTGAATTGCCTTTTTCTGAATGTAAAATACTTGAAAGCATCGCAATACCGTGTTCTGTGAAAGCAAAAGGTAGATATTTTATGTGATTTCCTCTTCCTGTTTTTAAGGTGCTAATTTTGCACCTTAAAGAATTTGATTCTTCAGAAGTTAATTCAAACATAAAATCATCCGGAAAACGATGTAAATTATTTTTTACTGATCGTTTTAAATATTTTGTTTCCACCCCATATAATTCTGCTAAATCTTTGTCTAGAATTACTTTTTTACCACGAATTTCGTGGATTCGTTCATGAATAATTGATAGTTCCATTTACACTTTTCTTATTTAAGTTAGTGAAAAAGTTGATCAATAAAACCACGATCAAAAAATAAAATTCCCCAATTTCTTCGTATTTCCATCAAATTTTATATATTTGCTACGCTTGTAAAAAAGAAGCATTAGTATGAATAACAAAACTGTCATTATTATTAACACTATTATTGTCTGGACAACCTGACGAGATAGGGTATTATAGATATACTAAGCCTTTCTCGTCTAACCAC
>CANGHE010000210.1 GCA_947453545.1 Flavobacteriia bacterium | reverse complement strand
TTCAATTATAAAAATCTAGTTTTACGTTTAGATTTTTCTGATGGAAATAGCTATGAATATTTTGGAGTATCCAAAGATATTTATACTAAACTTTGTCAATCTGATGTACAGGCACGTTTTGTTAGAAGAAAAGTATGTGAATCTTTTACATATAGAAAAGTTACTCAAAATCCTATTGTGTAAGACTTAATGACAATGTCAGCAGATTCACATAAGGAGTTAATAGATCTTGCTAATGCAAGAATGCCTTTTGGTAAACATCAAGGTAAGTTATTAATTGAATTACCTGAAAATTATTTAGTTTGGTATCATTCAAAAGGATTTCCCGCTGGTAAACTTGGTTTGCAACTCAATCAAATGTATGAAATTAAACTAAATGGCTTAGAAAAATTGATATACCCCTTAATTAAGAGGTAAATCAATTATTATTTACTTCCATTTTTATATTTCTGTAATGCTTTGTAAGTTTCACTCAAAGTAGCGTAGGAATCTATATTCACTTCAAAAATTCCTTGTTTCTCAGTGATTTTAGTATTTGTATACCCATCTGTTTTTAATTGACTCATAAGTTTTTCCGCACTTGCTTTGTCTTTAAAGGTTCCTGCAATTAATTGAATTTTTTTACCACTTGGATTATTCTCTACTGAAGTAGTATTTCCTTTTTGAGGTAAAGGAGTTTTATTGTTTTCTGATGTATTATTCTTCTTATTGGTTATCTCTTTATCAGTATTTATATTTTGTTTTACTTGAGCACTGTTTTTTTGGGGTGTAGCTGTTATTTTATCACTTGAAGTTACAAGTGTACTATTTGATTTCAATGGAGTTGTCTGTACCGCTGAATTTGTTGAATTTTTTGATTTATTTATTGTAGTTGCTGAAGTAGTATTTGCAATTTTAGGCGTCTGTTGTATTGTGTTGTTTGAAGATATATTAGTTATATTCGTTGCCTGTGTTGCTGGTTTATTTATAGTATTCGTTGTACTATTAGTATTAGGTTTGATCACAGGTTGATTAATGTTTGTTGAATTTGATTCTGCTTTAGTTTTATTAGCATCTATTTGTATTATATTTTCTTTTTTAGGAGAATTATTAATAGTATTTGGTTTTTCTTTATTCCCAATACTTGTTACTTCTATTTTGTTTCGATTTTGTATATCAATGTTATCAGTTTTTTCTGTTAGATTTTTTTTATCAATTTTTGATATTTTATTTGAATTCGTATTAATTGCTTTATTCCCTTCAATCTTGATAGGTTGAGTATTGTCTTTAACTTTCTTTTTGTTATCTAATTTATTATTCTTAGACTTTTCTTTATTACCAGCAGCATTGTTAATAGGAGTTGGTTTAGAATTTTTAATTTTTTCCTCTTTAATTATTTCAGTAGTTACATGTTTTTCAATTTTTTGTTTGTTTTCTGCTTTGCTTATTACTATTTGTTCCTTTATTACTATTTTTTCTCCTTTACGTTGATGTAAGGTGTATGCTATTATTCCGCTAGTTATTACTAATCCAACTAATATCCATACAATTATCCCTCCTTTTTTTTTCTTTTTGTTAGTTATATTTTCGTTGATTGATTCTTTTTTTATTGTTTTTTTCTCTTCTGAATCAATTGTATAAGAGTTAATAATGTTAGTTTCACTCGTGGATAATATCTCATCAAGTGACTTTTCACTCTGAGTATTATTTATATTTTCTGTTTCAGTTATATTAAATGTTTGCGTAGTTTGATTTGAGTATATATTATCTGCATTAGTTTCGATAGTTTCTGGTTTATTTTCATTGTTAATAGATTGGTTTAACGTCTCTATATCTTCAATGATTTCTTGTTCTTTTGATTCAATATCTTTTATAATATTTTCAGTAATTGTATCATTATCTAATTCAGAATCACTATCTGATAATTTCTCAATATTCTCTTCATATACGGGATGAATTTGTATTTCATCAAGTGATAAATGTAATGGATTAGGGGATTCTATTTTATGTTCATCAATATAATGATGTACTTTTTCATCATTTTTTTTAATTTCTTCTTCTTTTCTTCTTTTTGCTGCAGCAAGTATTGATTTATCTATTTGTTGATAATCTTCCCATTTTTGAAATTCAATTTCACTATTTTTATTAACGAAAAATTTTCCGAAATGAGCCATTTCAAAATATTTCTCATCTTCTAATGCTTTTGATACTATTGTTACATATTCTACTATTGTTTTCTTAGCTTCGTTAACATCTATTTTCTCCTTCTCTGAAATAAATTTTGCTAATCTTCCATCGTCGTGTTTTAAGAATGGCATGAAATATATGTCACCTGTTTTAGCACTCGTTATTGTTAATGCTCCTAGACCAGGAATAATAATTGTGTTTGTTTCTTGAAGAATTTCTTGTAAATGTTGATTCATAGAAATAGATTTTCTAGTAAAGTTAAGAGAATTTGAAATTAAAATAGTTCATTGAAATTAAATATTTCATCAACCCTTATTCCTTTGTCTGTATGTTTAACTGTACAACATTCATTTACACTATCATGCTCAAAAAATAGTATATAATTTTTGTTAGCAGCTTCAATTAAGAATTTTTCTTTTTCGGTCATTGTGATTAATGGTCTTGTATCATATCCCATTACATAGGGAAGGGGAATATGTCCTATACTTGGAATTAAATCAGCCATAAAGACAATTGTTTTATCTTTATACTTAATGTGTGGTAACATCATTGATTCTGTATGTCCATCGACAAATAGTATATCTATATTATTAAAAATAGATTTACCATAGTTAGAGGTACGTTTAATAAATTTTAATTGACCACTTTCTTCAATCGGTAATATGTTTTCTTTTAGAAAAGAGGCTTTTTCTCTGGGGTTAGGATTTGTAGCCCATTCCCAATGGTTTTCTGTGGACCAATATGTTGCATTTTGATAACTAGGTATAAGTACTGTTTTATTTTTATTCCATTCAATTGCTCCTCCGCAATGATCAAAATGGAGATGTGTAAGAAATACATCAGTGAAGTCTTTTTTACTATAACCTAAGTTATTTAGAGCTTTATCAAATTCATCAGTTTTAGAAAGATGAAAATGAGAGAAAAACTTGTCGTCTTGTTTATTTCCTATTCCAGTATCAATTAGTAATAATTGGTTTTCTTGTTCAATGATTAAACTTCGCATAGACCAACTACACAGATTGTTGTTGTCTGCTGGGTTTGTTCTGTTCCATAATGATTTTGGAACGACTCCGAACATTGCACCCCCATCTAATTTGAAATTACCAGTATTAATCGAATGTATTTTCATTATAAATAGATCTATTATTTCTACTTATATATACCAGTTTTATGATTTAAGGTTACATTGCTTGATCAGAATGTTTAGTTATAAAATGGCGTTCAAGTTTATCGCCACCATTTAGTATTTTTTTACACCATTTATTTTTTAATTTAACTTGCTCGTAGTGATCTATTTTCCAATTGTAATCAGATCCTTCTAGTCTGTTTCTTAGTGTATTAAGTGTAATTGCTACAGAGACGGATATATTAAAACTTTCTGTGAAACCATACATAGGAATTTTTACAAATGAGTCGGCTAATTTTTCTACCTCTTCACTAATTCCTTGCCTTTCTGTACCGAAAACAAGTGCGATTGGTTTCGATAAATCAAGGTCATAAATCGTTTGATCTGTATGAGGAGTTGTTGCTACGATTGTGTAGCCATTAGATTTTAATTTATTAATACAATCCTCAGTTACATGAGTACCTTTATTGTAATTATACATATCTACCCAACGTCCTGCTCCTAGAGCAATATCACGTTGAACTTTATATTGATTGTTTTTTTCGATTACATGTAACTCTTGTATACCAAAGCAATCACAAGTTCTTAATACAGCACTTGCGTTATGTTCTTGATATATATTTTCAAGTACTACTGTTAAATGTTTTGTTCTTTCGGATGCAATCTTATCGAACATTCCTTTTTTATTCTCGGTGATAATTTCATAGAATTCAGCGAGTACTTTTTCATCAATTGAAATCTCGTTTGACATGTGCTAATAAATTTCTATAAACAAAAAGAGGTAGTCATTGACTACCTCTTTGAACTTGTAAAAGTTAATTCTTAGTTAACGTTTTCAGTTAATTCTGAACCAGCTTTGAATTTAATTACATTTTTAGCTGCAATTTTGATTTCTTTACCAGTTTGTGGGTTACGTCCTGTTCTAGCTTCTCTTTTAGAAACAGAGAAAGATCCAAAACCTACTAATGATAATTTATCACCTGCTTTTAATGCAGTAGATGTAGCTTTAATAAATCCGTTTAATGCTTTTGTAGCATCAGCTTTAGTTAATCCAGACTCAGCTGAGATTGCGTCGATTAATTCTGATTTGTTCATCTTGTGTTTTTTAAAATTTTCAATAAATAGTTTAACAAAATTATA
>CANGHE010000209.1 GCA_947453545.1 Flavobacteriia bacterium | reverse complement strand
TGGCTCATTGGGTTCCCAGATTAGAGCAACAGCATCCTTGTTTTGTGCCAGGTTGCGTTCGAATATGTTTTCTGTGATATTGAGTGTTGCTCCATCAAACCATTGGATAGAAGGTTCACTAAAATTCCAATTTAAGACAGAATTCCAAGGTTTTTTCCATGTAAAATGAGAGGCGATATTTCCCCAGAAAGCAGATGGGTTTTCTACACTTAGTTGATATTGTTGTTGATAGTCTTCGAATGAATTTATTTTGAGAGATTGAAGTTCCATAAATCAAAATTTAAATTGGTTTTTCAATGAGATTATAGCGCCGTATTTGCTTATCCCTATTCACAAAAATGCAAATAAACCGATTATTAAACCACAAAATGTGCGATAAAATTAAATTAAGTTTAACTTTGTATCTTCTGATAATGGTGAAAGAAAAAAAAATAGCAGTTATTGGTGGTGGTAGTTGGGCTACTGCTCAGGTTAAAATATTATGCAATAACGCTGATAAAGTATATTGGTGGGTTCGTTCTGATGAATATGTCAATCATATTACAACGTTCAAGCACAATCCTAAATACCTGCAATCTGTAGAATTTGATACAGATAAAATTGTTGTTTCTTCCAATTTAGAGGAAATAATTTCGCAAGCGCAATATATAATTATTGCTACTCCGTCTGCTTTTTTAACTAAACTCTTTGAAAATATTTCTAAAGATTTATTTCATGGAAAAGTAGTTTTTTCAGCAGTTAAAGGAATTATTCCAGAATACAATGCTATTCCTGCTCGTTTTATTCATAAAACTTTTGGAGTTCCTTATTCTAAAATAGGAATAATATGTGGACCTTGTCATGCTGAAGAGGTAGCTTTAGAACGTTTATCGTATTTGACAATTGCTTGTCAAGATGAGGTAATAGCTGCTACAATGGCTAAAGCATTGGCTTGTAGGTATATTAAGACAACAATTTCAGATGACTTATTTGGAACAGAATTCTCTGCTGTATTGAAAAACGTATATGCTGTTGCTTCTGGTATTTGTTCAGGACTAGGTTACGGTGACAACTTTCAATCTGTATTGATTTCGAATGCAATTCAAGAAATTGAAAACTTCATTGATGTGGTAAGTCCGATTCACCGTGATGTAAAATCAAGTGCCTATTTAGGTGATTTGTTGGTTACTGCATACTCTAAGTTCTCAAGAAATAGAAGTTTTGGTTTTATGATTGGTAAAGGATATTCTGTTAAAAGTGCACAACTCGAAATGGAAATGGTTGCGGAAGGATATTACGCTGTTAAAAGTTTAGTTGAAATCAACAAGAAATTCCAAGTTGAAATGCCAATCATTCAAGCGGTATACAACATCGTTTACGAAAAAATATCTCCTGTAATTGAGATGAAAATTCTCGCTGATAAGCTCTCTTAAATCTTACCAAGCAAAACTCAAATCTTTCTTCTTTCTCTTCTCAATTAAATACTTTCTACCATAGTGTGTAAGTATGCTAGAAAGAGTTCCTATCGTGGCACCCATTAACACGTCTGTTGGATAGTGTACACCTAAGTACATACGAGAATATCCAACACTTGATGCCCAAAGAAAGGCAGGGGTAATAACATACCATTTGGGATAAGTAAGACTCACTGATGTAGCAACGGTAAATGCTAAACTTGTATGTCCAGAAGGAAAGGAATAGGAGCCACCTGATGTATGTTTGGTAATATCATTAGGGTAAGTGGAAAATGGTCGTTCTCGTTTAACTCCTAATTTTATACTTGTCGTTAGTATACTATTGATTAATTCCGCAGAAACCAGTGTTAATCCATCATAGGCCAATTTTTTGTCCTTTTTTATGAGTGATATACAAAATAAAGTTAACGGCGCACCAATTGAAACAGGAGTAATACTTTCAGTAACAAATTTCATTGATATGCCTCCTTGTTCCGTATAGCTTCCGTTGATTTTTTTTAATAAATTAATATCCCAGTCCTGTGAATATATAGTTGATGTAAATAGTAATGTTGCTAAGCAAAGAAGAATATTACGCTTCATGGGTTTCTGTATTATCTTTATCAAAGATGATTTGACGGTGTGGATATGGGATAACGATATTATATTGCCTAAACAAACGATCAATTTCTAAACGGATGTCTGATTTATAATTGTTAATATCCCAACTGTTTTCTGCCCAAAAAACCAGCTCCATTTCTAATCCATTATCTCCAAATGCTTTAAGTCTAACTAAAATCGGCTGAGTTTTTTTTACTTTTGGATGGCTCAAAGCAGCTTGCCTCAATAAATTACTTACCAATTCGGTGTCAGTGCCATAGCTGATATTTACATTTATAATAGATCGAGTTGTTTCGTTACCTTGACTCCAATTTTCTACATATTCTTGGGTTAATTTTGCATTCGGTATGATAAAAATATTGCCATCTCTGGTTTCAATTTGTGTCGTACGAACGTTAATTTTTAAGATTCGAGCAAAGACAGGTTCTTTAAATTTGGAGTCACGAATTTCGATGATATCGCCAATTTTAATAGTTCCTTCAAAAAGAAGTACCAATCCTGAAAACATATCTTTAAATACTTCTTGAAAGATAAAACCAATCACAGCCAACATCGCCGCTGAACCAGTTAGTAGCAATGAAACATTGATTTCAAATAAGTTTAAACTGAATAGAATAGAAAAGATATAGATTCCATACTTACTCGTCTGAACATAAATATATTCGGTACTTGGATTGTAATTTCCTTTCTGTCTGAATTTCTTGTTGAAATATAATTTCATAAAATTCACAGACATACGCGCGCCAAAGAAGATACAGATTACGATGATGATTTGAAAAAAGGAAATGTTGGCTTGTTTAGATTCTACAATTTTGTAGTTTAAAAAGTCTGTAAAGGATACATTATTGTTATTGATTTTAAAACTCAAAATTGCAATGTATGCTGCGATAAAATAGACACTCTGACTAAGTAGACGAAGCCATGTCGTCTTTCTTCCTTCTAGTTTGATATTTGCTCCGATTAAATATCGTTTTAATGAATGGTGAATATATCTTCTAAGAACGAAAGCTATGGAATAAATAATACTTAATGCAAGTAAGTTCCACATGCAAACTTTGTAAGGTCCTAATTCAAAAAGGGTGTGACTCATCATTAGCGTAAAATTATTCGTCCAAGTTTATTTGCAAATGCTACCTTTACTTTTTCTAGATTCATTTGTTCAATTAACAGATCCTCTAGTCTTGAAGGTTCATCTTCATCAGTTAGTTTGTTTATTTCGTTGTGAATTTCATTTATTCTGCGAAAAATTTTGTCAGTTTTAAAAGAATATATTGAAGTTAATACAGCTACTTTTAATTTATCAATTTCATGATTAGTATCAATATTTCTTTCTTTTAACCAATTATGACTTAATTCATACGTATCAGTTTCAATACCAGTAATTACTTTTACTATTTCTTGATTTTCATTTCTTAATAAATTCGAAGGTTTGTAAAACACTTTTTCAGAGATTCCTTCACTTATGATATGATAAATTTTATTAAACGTTTCGTTTGAAAATGTTAGCTCATCTTTATGTAATTCGCTGCAAATTAATTCAGCGACTGATGTTTCAATTAAATATTTTTCCCCCTTTTCATTGGATCCTTCTATCTCGATGGCGTAAACACCATATTTCACTAATATTCTGATTAAATCAAATTCTGCATAATCATCATATGGAACATGATCGTTAGATGATGGCTGTACTTTTGGGGCAACAGGGATATTTACATATGAAGGTGTTTGCGTTTGTGGTTGATCTTCTTGCTTTGTAAGATTATGTTTCCTTAATTTTATTAATTCTTGCTGTATAATCGACTGATCGATATCAAAACGACTCGATATCTCTTTAGAATATATAGAACGACTAATATCATCTGGAATCAGAGAAATGGAATGGACAATATCATGAACAAGCTTAGATCGTTGAAGTGGATCTTGTGCTCCCTGTCCACTAAGTAGTATCTCTGCTTTAAATGTTACAAAATCCTTGGTGTTTTCTTTGATATAGTTGTTAAGTGCATCCGAACTAACTTTTTTTGAATATGAATCTGGGTCATCTCCGTCTGGAAATAAGACTACGCGTACGTTCAATCCTTCTTCTAATAATAAATCAATCCCACGAAAAGATGCTTTTATTCCTGCTGCATCACCATCATAGAGGATGGTTACATTCTGAGTATAACGGCGGATTAACTTGATTTGTCCATGAGTAAGTGATGTACCAGAAGAAGAAACAACATTGGTTATTCCTGCTTGATGCATACTTATGACATCGGTATATCCTTCAACTAAAAAGCAATTGTCATATTTAATGATATCTCCTTTGGCAAAAAACAATCCATAAAGGATATCACTTTTATTATAGATAATACTTTCAGGTGAATTGAAGTATTTCGCTATCTTTTTATCTGCTAAGAG
>CANGHE010000208.1 GCA_947453545.1 Flavobacteriia bacterium | reverse complement strand
TGATGCCGACACGTTTCATAGCTTCAATAGCATAGTCTGTTACAAAAGGTACTGTGTTTAGTACTTCTTTCATGTTTCGATATTGTTCAGTAATTGTAAATTCAACATCTAATTCTGGATAGTTTTTCAATACATCATCAACGATCTTTTTTAGTCTGTCTTCGTGAACATTTAGATTTGAAGTTAAGTGATCTCTAACAATGAAGTTTACTGTTGTAAATTCTAATTCACCCTTAATTGATGTTGGGTGAACAAATCCTTCTCTTTTTTCTGTTGTTTCAGGAGACCATTCGTTTTTTGGTAATGCAGCCACAATTTCTGAAGCTACTTTGATAGCATTTACCATTTTCTTTTTTGCATATCCTGGATGTGCACTTATACCATGGATTTTAATAGAAACACCATCGGCAGAAAATGATTCATCTTCAATAGATCCTAATGTTCCACCATCTAATGTGTATCCGAAATTTGCATTTAGTTTTTCCATATCAAGGTATTCAACACCACGACCAACCTCTTCATCTGGAGTAAATAAAATACGAATTTTGCCATGTTTAACATCAGGGTTATTTATGATGTAATGAGCAAAATCCATGATAATCGCAATTCCTGCTTTATCGTCGGCACCTAATAAGGTTAATCCACTTGCAGTGATGATGTCATCTCCAATTTTTTCTTTAAGATATTTGTGTTTATCAATAGTAATTACCTGTGTATTGTCGTCAGGTAAAACGATAGGGGTACCATCGTAATTATGGTGTATAATTGGCTTTACATTTGTTCCGCTACAATCAGGTGCTGTATCCATATGTGCGCAAAAACAAATGGTAGGTATATTCTCTTTAGGTGAGTTACTTTCAATGGTAGCGTATACATATCCATATTGATCCATTTCAGCATCTGAAATACCTATTTCATGAAGTTCTTCAACAAGAACACGCGCTAGATCTTTTTGTTTTTCAGAGGATGGGAAAGAGGTAGATATTGGATCAGCAGTTGTATCTATTTGAACGTATTTGATGAAACGATCTGTTACCGTATATGTGTAGTTTTTCATGAAGTGTTTTTTTTCAAAAGTAAGGATTTTTCGTTGAAAAGGTATGGTATTATTCAATTACAAGCATACTAAATATTATTCCATCTTTGGTAAATAAATACAATGTGCATTTTATATTTGATGAATATTTAAAAATCAATTTTTATAATTATTATCGAATATTTATGGTTAAATAGATTAAAAACTTTTGCAGTATTTTACTTTTACTGGACTTTAACAATATTTATCATAAAGCTAGATTGTAATTGATTATTAATTTATACTTTTAGACTAATGAAAATAACTCATTACATATTTGTATTTTGTTTCTTTGTTGCGGCTTTAGTACCGACTGAATTTTTTCATTACCTACATACTGCATCTGATTTGTCAGAACATTATGAGCATCATCACGATAAGTCATTAATTGAGTTTGTTTCTCATGCGTTATCTTCATCTTCTGATTGTAATACTGATCATCCAGAACATCACCACTCGCCTTTTAGTCACCATCATGCTAATTGTGGAACAACTTTAGTAAGTATACTTCCTACGAAAATTACTCCTACCTTCGAGGATTTACATTTTTCTCAAAACAATCAGATTTTTGCATTAGCAAACGAACCCTTTATTTTAGAAGTTTCTCTAGCTATTTGGCAACCGCCAAAGCTTGTTTAATGAAAGTCATCTTTTGATAACTCATAATGTGTAGTACATTTTTTCATTAAACAAATCATCTTTTATGTTAAATAAAATCATTGAATTTTCTGTTAAACAGAAATTAATTATTGGATTATTTATTTTGTTCTTAGTAGGTTATGGTGCCTATGAAGTAACAAGGTTACCAATCGATGCTGTGCCTGACATCACAAATAATCAGGTACAAATCATAACAGCAGCTCCATCATTAGGAGCAACTGATATCGAACGCTTAGTAACTTTCCCTGTTGAACAAGCGAATAGTAATATTCACGGATTGATTGAATTACGCAGTTTTTCTCGTTTTGGACTTTCTGTCGTTACCTTGATCTTTGATGATAAAACAGATGTTTATTGGGCTAGACAACAAGTGCAAGAGCGTTTACAAAATGTTAAGGATCAAATTCCTGCCGGTGTGGGTACACCAAGTATGGGGCCTATTACGACTGGTTTGGGAGAAATATACCAATATGTAGTTAAAGCAAAGAAAGGGTATGAAGGCAAATACAACGAAACAGAACTTAGAACAATACAAGATTGGATCGTTCGTCGTGATTTATTGCGTGTAGAGGGAATTGCTGATGTGAGCAGTTTTGGTGGTAAATTAAAACAATACGAAATTGCCATTAAGCCAGACAAATTGAATGCGTTTGGTGTTACGATAGATGATGTTTTTAATGCTGTTGAAAAAAACAACCAAAATACGGGTGGTGCTTATATAGAGAAACAATCTAGTGTATTATTCATCCGTACCGAAGGATTATTAGGGAACAAAGAAGACATTGAAAACATTGCGATAAAAACTACGGATGGTGGTGTTCCTTTACTGTTGAAAGACATCGCTAATATCGAGATAGGTCACGCAATTCGTTATGGAGGACTAACCTACAATGGTGAAGGTGAAGTTGCTGGTGCAGTTGTGATGATGGTAAAAGGTGGGAATAGTTCTCAGGTAATAAAAGATGTAAAAGAGAAAATAGCCGAAATTCAGAAAACACTTCCAGAAGGAGTGGAAATCGAACCATTTTTAGATCGTACTAAGATGGTGAATAATGCCATTCATACGGTTGAAACTAACTTATTGGAAGGTGCATTGATTGTAATCTTTATTTTGGTGCTTTTCTTAGGAAATTTTAGAGCAGGTTTATTGGTTGCGAGTGTTATACCATTAGCAATGCTTTTCGCCATTATTATGATGAATATGTTTGGTGTGAGTGGAAACTTGATGAGTTTAGGAGCCTTGGACTTTGGACTTATCATTGATGGAGCTGTAATTATCGTTGAAGCCACAATGCATCAATTGGAACATAGTAAGCGCTTTAAGAATATGACTCGATTTAGACAGATAGAAATGGATAGTATCGTCAAAGTGAGTGCTGGTAAAATGATGAATAGCGCAGTTTTTGGTCAGATTATCATTCTGGTTGTTTATCTGCCTATCTTCACTTTGGAAGGGATTGAAGGTAAGATGTTTAAACCAATGGCACAAACTGTTGCTTTTGCATTGATTGGTGCTTTTATTTTATCTTTGACTTATGTGCCAATGATGAGTTCGCTTTTACTTTCTAAGAAAATGAAGCATCAACCCAATTTTTCTGATAGAGTTATGGCGCGTTTGGAACGTTTCTATCAACATACATTAGAGAAAGCGTTGCAAATTCCAAAGACTATAGTGGGTATCGTTATTTCATTATTTTTACTAGCTTTAGTAGTGTTAACAACCTTAGGAGGGGAGTTTATACCCGCATTGGAAGAAGGAGATTTTGCTGTTGAAACAAGGGTGCTTACCGGGACGAGTTTGAAAGGTTCAATGGATGCTTGTTTGAAAGCAGAGAAAGTCTTGTTGGCAAATTTCCCTGAAGTGATCAAAGTAGTTGGAAAGACAGGTAGTGGTGAAATTCCGACTGATCCAATGCCAATGGAAGCTACAGATCTAATGATTATTTTGAAAGATAAAAAAGAATGGACTTCAGCTAAAACATTTGATGAATTGGCTTTGAAAATGAAAAAAGCTTTGGAAGATGTTCCTGGAGTTACCTTTGGATTTCAATATCCGGTGCAAATGCGTTTCAATGAGTTAATGACAGGTGCACGACAAGATGTGGTTTGTAAAATTTATGGAGAAGATTTAGATACGCTATCTAAGTACGCCAATAAATTAGGAAATATTGTGAATGGTATAGACGGTGCAGCAGATTTATTCGTTGAACCTGTTGTTGGTATGCCTCAAATTGTGATCGATTATAATCGTACTTCATTATCTCAATATGGATTGACAATTCAAGATATTAATCGGAGTGTAAATGCTGCCTTTTCAGGTCAAATGGCAGGATTAGTTTACGAAGGAGAAAAGCGTTTTGATTTGGTTGTCCGTATGGAGAAGGAAAATCGTACAGATGTTACTGATGTACAGAATTTACTAATCAGTACACCTTCTGGTGTTCAAATTCCGTTGAGTACTGTTGCTGAGGTAAAAATAGTAGATGGTCCAAATCAAATTCAACGTGAGAATACAAAACGTAGAATTGTAGTAGGATTCAATGCACGAGGAAGAGACGTTCAGAGTTTAGTTGAGGAGTTACAAACAAAAGCTGAATCCAAGATTAAGTTTCCACCAGGATATACAATCGAATATGGAGGATCGTTTAAGAATCTAGAAAAAGCGAAACAAAGACTTTCGATAGCAGTTCCCTTGGCGTTGTTATTGATATTCTTCTTGTTGTATTTTGCCTT
>CANGHE010000207.1 GCA_947453545.1 Flavobacteriia bacterium | reverse complement strand
GACCATTTCTTCATTTTAGGAAAACAATTGGTTCTTTGGATATTCATGCTGGTAAGTCCTACACCAGGAGGAAGTGGGATTGCTGAATTCGCCTTTGGTGAATTGATGGGAAGTTTCAGTGCTTCTGCTATTTTGATCGTTGGATTAGCGGTATTGTGGAGGTTGATTTCCTATTTTCCTTACTTAATAATAGGTGTCATCCTATTACCAAACTGGTTGAAGAAGAAAAAGTAATGTGATTAATTTTTTGACCACTTATCCGTTTAATTAGTCTTGAATTACTTTTAAATTCATTGTAATCATTAATTCTTCTGTTTGTATTCATTGTATTTCTTCATTCAAACATGTATTTTTACACTAAATTGAAAATAGTAATTTATACTAAAACTATTATTTTTCTCGTTATACAATTAGTTAAAAACATAATGATTCCTAAAAATATTATTTATCAGTTAATTGGTTGTATGTTGTTTGTTTTCATACTTTCAGCATGTTCTACTGAAAATAATTCATTTATTAATCGAACATATCATCGTACTACAGCTAAGTATAATGGTTATTACAATGCTAATGAATTAATTAAAACATCTTTATCTACCTATCGTAGTAATGTAAAAGAAGACTACTACGATATAATACCTGTTGATTTATTTCCAAATGAGAAGGAAGTTACTGGCATGCTTCCATCTATAGATACCGCCATTTCGAAATGTACAAAAGTTATTCGTAATCATTGTATGCCAAGTATGGATAAGCCTGAAAATAAAAAGGTTGAATATAATACATGGATTGATGAGAATTGGATTTTGATAGGTCAAGCATATTTTTTGCGTGGTGATTATGATATTTCTAAGAAAAATTTTGAATATGTTCAAGAATTATTTAAGTCTGATAAATCAACTTATGTAGCACGAATATGGATAATTAAAAATCTAATAGCATTAAAACGATTTGATGAGGTAAGAGAATTAGTTCAAGAATTAAATGCGATTATTGAAAAACAAGAAAAAGAAGAAGCTGCATTAAAAAAAGATATTTTAAGTAATGTAAAATCTTTATTTACTAAAGAAGACAAGAATGCTCCTAAAAAAGCGCCTAAATTTCCGAAGAAGTTAAAATCTGAATATGAATTTGTCAAAGCTTCCTATTTTATTCAATTAAGGGATTATTCAAAAGCAATTGAATCATTAGAGAAATCGATTAAACTTTCAAAATTGAAGCAAAATAGGGTTCGTGGCTATTTCCTATTGGGTCAGTTGTATGCAAAAACAAATTCTTTTGATAAGTCTAAAATATGTTTCTCTAAAGTTGTTTCTTCAGCTTCAGCTCCTTTTGACATGCAGTTTAATGCACGAATTAATAGAGCTTTCCTTGGTAAAGATGAGAAAGTTAAAAAAGAACTTCAAAAGATGTTAAAAGATGATAAAAACACAGAATATCGAGATCAACTTTATTATGCTTTGGCAAATATATCTCTTCAAGAACAGGATAAAAAGCAAGCTATAACTTTACTACATCAATCTACTTTTTATTCAACTACCAATAAGCGTCAGCAGGCAATTAGTTATGAGAAGTTAGGAATGTTATCTTATCAAGATAAACAATATGTCAAGGCTCAAAAATATTTTGATAGTTGTGCAAATGTATTGCCTGATAATTTTCCAAATGCTGACGAAATTCGAAAAAAATCAACTAGACTGAAGAAACTAGTTGAGGCAGTTACAATAGTGGAATATGAAGATAGTGTTTTAAGGATTGCATCAATGTCTAATAAAGATCGAGATACTTACCTTAAAAAGACTATAAAACAGATCAAGGAAGATAATGCAAGAAAAAAACGCGAGGAAGCGGCTCGATTGCGAGATATTCAAGCTAAACAATTAGCGGAAGAACAAAATAATCCTTCTACAAATAAATGGTATTGGAATAATATTAAGTCAAAGGCAGATGGTTATAGTGAATTCAAGAAAAATTGGGGAGTTAGAGAAAATACAGATGATTGGAGAAGAAGTGAACGTCTCGTGCTGGCAATTACTGATACGACAAATAAATCTTCATCACAAATAACCATAAAGTCTGTAGAAGAAGATACTTTAACACCAGCAAAATTAATGATAAGACTTCCCCTTACTTCTGCTTTAAGAGACAGTTCTTTGGCAAGATTGGTAGAGGCAGAATATGAGGCAGGATTGATTTATAAAGATCAATTAAATGAGTTGAAACTTGCTAGTGATTATTTTCAAGATGTATTAAATAGGCAATATGTTTCAACTTATAATCTATTATCTTCTTATCAGTTATATAAGATTCATGAAGGTAAAGATAGTAAGAAGGCTAACGTTCAACGTGAATATATTTTAAATAATTATCCTAGTTCAGATTATGCTAATTTTTTGCGCGATCCAAATTATTTTTTAAAGAAAAAGGAAGAAGAGAAAAAGTATGAGGTTGCTTACATATCTATATTGGATAAATATAGAAATAAACAATATGAAGATGTGATTGGGGCATGTTCGTTAGCATTGAATAATCCGGAAGAGAAAAAATTACACTCAAAATATTTATTACTAAAAGCATTATCATTAGCTAATTTAAGTAATGAAAAGAAGGTGATTCAGCCAATATTAGAATCTCTAATAAGAGAGTTCCCTTCAACTACTCAAGCAGAAAAAGCGAAAGAGATGTTAGATATATTATCTAAAGGGGTATCTATATTTGAACCTGTCGTTTACAAAAAGGATTTTATATATAAATTTGTTGAAGAAGATCCGGTTTGGATAATTCTTTTCTTAGATAAGAATAGTAATTCTAATGCTGCCAAAAATAAATTAGCAGCATTTAACGATAATAATTTTGAAGGAAGTACCATTATTGTATCCTCAAAATTATTTGAACAGGATCAGAGTGTGATTGTTTTAAAAACATTTTCACAAACAGAGGGTATTGACTATATTGAAAAATTTAAATCAGATAAAAAGGATGTATCTGAATATAGTAAGTTGCCAATTTATTTAATATCTCAAGATAACTTGAAAATACTTTTTGAGACACATAATATTGCTGAATATAAGGACTTTTACAGTGAATATTTTAAATAATTTTCAGAATATTTGTTGATAAATGAAATATGTAAATTCGTTTGATAGTATTCGTGGATTATCTATTATTTTAGTTGTTCTTACTCATCTTGATTCGTATGAATATTTACCAGAAGTTGATTTTTTTAGAAAAAACATCTGGCTATATGTTTCTGGAAATACAGGAGTTACGTTGTTTTTTATATTAAGTGGGTTTTTAATAACTAAAAAACTACAACTCGAATATCAAGAAAATCTTAAAATTAACTTCAAACGATTTTTTATAAAACGATTCTTAAGATTAACACCTCCGCTTGTTGTTTTTTATATAATTACAGTTATTGCGATACAAAATCATGTTACTCCGTATGTAAAAGAAACAATTATATATTCAATTCTCTATTTGTATAATTATATACCAAGGGAATTTTATGTTGGTGAATACGGTCATTTATGGTCTTTATCAGTTGAAGAACAATTTTATGTAATGTGGCCTTTTCTAATTGCTTATATTAATCATAAACTATCGTTTATTTTAATTACATTAATTATAATTTGTGTGTTAATAATCACATTATCTGTGTATTACGTAAGTACTTCAAAAGAATACTTTACAGAACGATTCTTTATACCTGCAGGTCTTCCGATATTTTTGGGAAGTTTTTTTGCCTTAAATTCTGAAAGAATCTCAAAAATTAATTTAAAATATATTGCTGTAATTCTATTTTTTATCCCTTTAAGTTTTAATGATAGTTTTCTGAAATATGGAGTTATATTTTTAAATATTGCATTTGCAATTTGGATCAATCAACTTTATAATTTTGATTACAAATTACGTGTAAAACCTTTAGAGTATATTGGTAGAATATCCTATGGTTTATATGTTTATCAAGGCTTTTTTTTGAAAACAGGTCCAAGTAGTGATTACTATCTGCAAAAATATCCTTTAAATATTATTATAAGTATTACTTTATCAATCATTTCCTATGAAATTATAGAGCGTAAAATATTGAAATACAAAAGTAATATTTGAAGTTTACAGGAAGTAATAAAGCATAGTTGGAAGTATACTATGGTGTATTTAACTACTATGATTTAGAAGGATTATTCGTTCTCAATGACATATTTTATTGTATGACAATAATACAATTGATACACTTTCGAATAGATACTTTTTCGTTAGAAAATATGCTAGTTCATTTATTTAATTAATAAAATATGGTATTTCAAATTCAAATTTTAGGAATCTTTGTTATTTATAACAAATCTAAATAAGAACTTAACGTCAACTCATTTGTTGTAACTATTAAATTTGTCCTGAATTATTAAAAAAATTTTTAATTAACATGAGTAAATCTGTACTATTAAAATCCTCGTTAGCCAAAAAATATTGGATGGCT
>CANGHE010000206.1 GCA_947453545.1 Flavobacteriia bacterium | reverse complement strand
TTCCTTCATTTCTTGCTCGATTGGAGCTAATATTTCGTCGACTGTCATCATTGCATTACAAATATAGTGGATACTTTTTCAAAAAAACAGACAAATTGTGTTAATTAATCTGTATCCAATATGAACCTCCATGTTTTTCTACACCATCAAGGGAAGGATGATTCCAAATCGGTGTTAATATAGTTTGTAGTTGTGGATGTTCTGAAATGTAATAATTTGGTAAAAGTGTTTTGTATTTCGTAGGATTGGCAATTAAATACATCGCTAATCCATATTGTTCTGAATAAAAACGATCACACATAAATTGTGGGTAATCATAAGGTAAATAGATGTCGTGAATATGTACAATTACGCCCTTTTTTAATTTGGGTAGGATCTCTAAGAAAAATACGGTTGAATCAGAATTAGGTAAAATACGGTGCGAATTATCGATGAAAAGAATATCATTTTCTTCTAAGGCAAGTAATTCACTGTAATCTGTATTTTCAAAAGGTTCTCGAATAATTTTGTCTGCTAATTGATCAATTTCTGCTCTTGGATGTGGATCTATGGAAACGATTTTCGTATTTAATCCTTGGTCCTTGATTGCTTTGTGTGCTACTTTGGTAGAATTACCTGATCCTACTTCAATGTATTTTGTAGGTTTGTAAGTGGCAATAATAGTGTAAATGCTGATAATATCTAATCCAGGTAAGAATCCATTGTTATAGGTTGGTAGTGTAGCATTTTTTTCTTCGGATTGCTTCTTGATACTTTGAAAAACAGGAGCGTAATTCAACGCTTCTTGTAATATTTTTGTGTAAGCATGATGCTCTTGTTCTATGATGGATAATAATAAATCATGTCCGGGTAATCCATGACCATAGCGTGGTTTGAAGTCTGTAGGATAATCTAAAAAGAGTGTTTGCCATTTAGAGGAGATAAAACGATAAATGGATTTTAAATTCATACGGAGTGTGTTTGCATGCAGAACAAAACTACAAAATTAAATATAGACAACACGCACCTATACTTGCTTTCCAATTTTTGTATTGCTATATTTATGAAAACAAGCGCATTGCTCTTAATTTGATGTGGTATGGAAAAGGATGAAAAAAAGAAAGCAACGGCAGTTTGGCTCAAGTTTTCTTCTTTGGGTTTACAAATGGGATTAACGATTTACTTTAGCAGTCTCATTGGTACGTGGTTGGATAAAAATCATCCAAGTGATTTTGTTGCCTACAATAAAATTTTAACTTTGTTAGCCGTATTTGGATCCACATATTCCATAATACGACAGGTAATTAAAATGTCAAACGAAGATGAAAAAAAATAGTACGCTGAAAAGAATATTAACATACAATGGGGTAGTAGTCATTACTTTTTTACTTCTTTATTATTCTCATCAAGCGCTCTTGAATCCTGTAAATTGGAAGATTCCATTTTCACTTTTTTCTATTTATTTGTTTTTTGCTATAGCATCATTGATAATCATCACAGGGATCGAACTACTTTTTGATATTATGCCTGCTAATGCTGGATATGCTTTTTTGGTTGGGATTTTCCTTAAAATGGGTGCCTTTATCTTAATCTTCTTTAGCAAAGGATTGGGAGAAGCAACTATGAATTTCACTGAAAAAATAGCAATTCTTGTTCCATTATTTGTGTTCTTAATCATCGAAACAATTGCAATTGCAACACGGTTAAAACAAACAGAAAATTCTTAATATCTATTGAGTTGTCAACAAAATGTGAATACATAATCTTACTATTCAGCAAAAAGAATTTTTTATTTTAAATAATTATGTATTTTTGCACTCGAATTTAAGTAACGTTTGATAATCTCATTACTCTAACATGAAAAAAATAAAGCAAAATTTCGGTTTATTACTTGGTTTTATCTGTTTGATATTCAGCACATATTCTTTTGCTAACACAGAAGTTAAACATGCTGCAAAACATGACGCAACACACGAAGAAAAAGGTCCTGTAAATACGCCTGAGAAAATCAACGCTTACATCAAACATCACTTACAAGATGCACATTCATTTGTTTTATACACAGATGGAGCTACTGGTAAGCATATCGGATTTGATTTGCCAGTGATTTTGTTAGATAACGGATTACACGTTTTTTCTGCTGCTAAATTTCATCATGGTGAAGCGGTAGCTGAAAGTAAAGGTTCTTTCTACAAATTACACCACGGAAAAATTTATAAAACAAACAAAGAAGGTCATTTGCGTATGCATGGCGAACACCCATTGAATTACAAACCATTAGATTTATCTATTACTAAAAGTGTATTAGGTATGTTGTTAACTGGCTTATTAATGGTTCTTTTCTTTGGAGGTTTAGCTAAGAGTTATAAAAGAGGTCCAATTCCAACAGGTTTAGGAAGAGCATTAGAGCCATTGGTAATCTATGTAAGAGATGAGATTGCTCGTCCAAACATCGGTGAGAAAAAACACAAAAAATTCATGCCTTATTTGTTGACTGTATTTTTCTTTATCTGGATATTGAACTTATTAGGGTTGACTCCACTTGGATTCAACGTTACAGGTAACATCGCTGTTACGTTGTGTTTAGCATTGTTTACATTCATCATTGTTCAATTCAGTGCGAACAAAGAATATTGGGGGCACATCTTCTGGATGCCAGGTGTTCCTGTTCCAATGAAAATTATCTTAGCACCAATTGAGGTGTTGGGTATGTTGACAAAACCTTTCTCTTTAACAATTCGTTTGTTTGCTAACATCACAGCAGGTCACTTTGTATTGATGAGTTTAATTGCTTTGATGATTACAATGAAAGTTGCTTTTGGTCCAGTAGCATCAACAGGAATGTCATTGTTATTGTCGACATTCATTATGTTAATTGAATTATTGGTTGCTTTCTTACAAGCGTTCATCTTTACAATGTTGTCTTCATTGTTCATCGGGATGGCTGTTGTAGAACACGATCACCATTAATAAATTTTAAAGTAGAATCAACGTTTTTTTTGTTTAATATATAAATCAGTAGTTATGTACAATTTAATTGGAGCTGGATTAATCGTTATCGGAGGTGGTATCGGTTTAGGTCAAATTGGTGGTAAAGCGATGGAAGGTATCGCTCGTCAACCAGAAGCAGCAGGTAAAATCCAAACAGCGATGATCATCATCGGTGCACTTTTGGAAGGTCTTGCATTTGGTGCTTTGATCTTAGGAAAATAATCCAAAAAGAAACGAAGTGTTTTCCATAACGGTTGGTTATGGAAAACCTTTTTTAACACTTGATTTAAAAATTAATTAACTTAATAAATTACATAAATGGAAACTTTATTAAATGACTTTTCACCAGGACTTTTTGTAATGCAGTCTGTTATCTTGTTGATATTAATTTTATTAATGAGAAAATTCGCTTGGAAACCAATCTTAAATGCTTTACAAGAGCGTGAAGAAGGTATCGAAAGCGCAATCAATATGGCTGAAGAAGCTAGAAAAGAAATTGCTGAATTGAAATCAGCTAACGAGAATTTATTGAAAGAGGCACGCGCTGAAAGAGATAATATCGTGAAAGATGCAAAAGAAACTGCTAACCGTATGGTAGAAGATGCTAAAGCAAACGCTAAAATCGAAGCAGAAAAAGTAATGGCTGGTGCACGTCACGCTATCGAAGTTGAAAAAGCAGCTGCTATTTCTGAATTGAAATTACACGTTGCTTCTTTATCTATCGAAATCGCTGAGAAAATTGTACGTACAGAACTTGCTTCTGATGATAAACAAAAAGCATTAGCTAGTAAATTAGCTGAAGATATTAACTTGAATTAATTAAGTGATGAATAGTACTAAATCTGCATCTAGATATGCAAAAGCATTATTAGAGTTAGCGATTGAGATGAATAAAATCGATCGTATCGCTGCTGATATGCGTGCTATTGTTGCTGCAAAAGAAGAAACATCCGAATTTCAATTGTTTTTAAATAGTCCTTTAATCCAATCAGATAAAAAGGTTTCTATCTTAAATCAATTGTTTGATGGTTTCGACGAACTTTCACTTTCTTTCATTGCACTGATTACAAAGAATAGAAGAGAAGGTATCTTGGCAGAAATTGCTGCATCTTTTGATGAACAATTGAAAGAACACCAAGGAATCGTTCCTGTGACTTTAGTTTCTACAAAGAAATTAGACGAAGCTACGGTTAACTCTATCCTTGCTAGGGTAAAACCTGCTATAAATGGCGAGATAGAATTGACTGAGAAATTTGATGAGTCATTGGTTGGTGGGTTTATCGTGAAAATCGGTAACACACAAGTTGATGCTTCAATATCAAATCAATTAAAGAATTTAAAACAACGTTTAACACGATAGTTTGATTTGCTCTTCAATGGGCGTAAAATAAAACACAATATGGCAGATGTAAAACCAGCAGAAGTTTCTGCAATTTTAAGAGAACAGCTTTCAGGCTTCCGCACAGAAGCTGAGCTTCAAGAAGTTGGTACTGTACTACAAATAGGTGACGGTATTGCGCGTAT
>CANGHE010000205.1 GCA_947453545.1 Flavobacteriia bacterium | reverse complement strand
TTATTGAAGCATCTTCTTTATTTGGAATAGCTTTAGCATTTGATCCATTCGATCAAAAACAATCTTGGAAAAACAGACCAACTTGGCAAAAGATTTGGCTAGTAATTCATTTAGCAATTACAGCACTTTTGTTTGGGTATGGAGTAGGGGTTACAGATAAATAATTTCGTACATTCGTTTTTATTTATAAGAATGGAAAGTTACCTACATATTATTTTCAGTACATCTGGTGTCTATGTATTTATTATAGTAGCATTACGACTATTAGGTAAAACAGAATTGGCGCAATTGTCAATTACAGATCTGATTTTTGTATTATTGATCAGTAATGCAGTGCAAAACGCAATGGTTGGATCAGATACCTCATTGGGTGGTGGATTGTTAGCAGCGAGTGTACTTTTTTTATTGAATTTTATCTTTAAAAAGTTAAAATTTCGTTTCCCTACTCTTCGAAAAGTAATTGAAGGTGAGCCAGTTATTTTAATACATAAAGGTGTTGTCTTGTATGAGAATTGTAGAAAAAATGGTATAACTCAAGATGAGTTATTGCAAGCAATAAGAGAACATGGAAGTCATTCAATCGAAGAGGTAGATAGTTTGATATTAGAATCAGATGGAAATATAAGTGTTGTTTCTAATGAGTATAAGCATCATAGTGTAAGACGAATAAAAAAGAGGAAAAATGCTTGATTGTAACTCATTGATTGACTATACTTTGTTGGATTTAAATGCAACAAAAATGGATCTTATTTCACTTTGTTTGAAAGCCATTAAATTAGGTGTCGCTTCTGTATGTGTTTATCCAAAACACGTTCCAATTGTAAGTGAATTATTAAAAGGGACAAATGTGTTAACATGCTCGGTAATTTCTTTTCCAAAGGGTAATAATACTGTTGAAGAGAAAATGCGTGAAACAGAGGAGGCCATAATAAATGGGGCAGATGAAATTGATCTTGTACTCAATTATCATTTAATTGCAGATTTGGATTATTTGAAATCAGAGTTGCTAGCCATTGTAAATTGTTGTACTAATATTCATAGCAAGATAGGGCAGTCTATCACGTTGAAGGTAATTGTAGAAAGTGGCTTATTATCATTAGAAGAAACCGGTATAGTAACCCAATTATGTATTGATACGAAGGTAGATTTCATCAAAACATCTACCGGTAAGGCTTCTGTAGGGGCTGAGTTGTCAAAAGTTAAAATGATGTATGAAACAATAGTTTCCAGTAATTCAAATTTAAAAATCAAAGCTTCAGGTGGTATCAGAACATTAGAAGATATAAGTCAATATTTACCTTATGTTAATCGCTTAGGTATTGGTTATCAATCGGTAGACTTATTGTGTGGTATTTAGTTGTAAATACGGAGTAAATTACCTTTGTTCCATGTTGTTTGATATTGTCTTAGTCCAAAATCTGATCCTGAAATTGAAGATCCATCAAATAAAGAAAATTTTGCATTAGTACAACTATCATCTAATTGTAAGAAGTTATTTAGGTTAGTTGTTAGTGGTTTTTTACAAGGAGTAGTGTTTACTGGAGACTGTCTATCAAAAGCAATAAATTCATCAGTTGATTTTCGATAAACAATTATTCCTTGTACCCCACCTGAAACGTATGCATATCCACCAACACCTTGAAGTGCAATGTAACTAGGTAGATTTAGATTGATGGTAATATCAAAAGGAATATTTGCAACTGGATTAGAACTTGTTTTTTTACAAGCAGAAAAGGATACACCTAACAAACAAAAAAATATAACTATCTTCATTTTTAATAATTACGTTGATAAGCTTTTATGCCTACTTGTAAATATACTAAATTGCTTTTATTCTTGACGTTATTCATAATGGATTTCGCAATGTATTCCTGTGCATCTACTAAAGGTGATAAACCATTATCTGAAGTTCAATTACAAAAAGAATTGCAAAAGCAACGTAAAAAAGAACATGAATTAGCGAGACGCGCCAATGAACGTGCCAAAAAAGATTTTTGGGATCATCAATCGCCGGACATGAAAAAAAGAATAAAAGATACGCATGAAAGGGATAAAAAGCGTATTAAAGCTTTGCGTAAGCAGAAAAGGAAATAAATTGTTTTTGTGTGTAAATGAAATGTTATTTCAATAAAAAAGGGACTCTAGAGTCCCTTTGTATGAAGTGATATTTTTGTTGTAATTATATAGCAAAAGCAGCTTTTACTTTATCAACGAAATCTAATTTTTCCCAAGTAAATAATTCTACTTCTTTTTCAATTACATCACCTGAAGGGTTAACGAAACGTTTTGTAACAATTTCATTTTTTCTTCCCATATGTCCGTAAGCAGCAGTTTCAGAGTATATTGGATTACGTAATTTTAATCGTTGTTCGATTGCATATGGACGTAAGTCAAAAATTCCTTCTACAATTTTAGCGATTTCACCATCAGTTTTGTTAACTTTTGATGTTCCATATGTATTGATATATAAACCACAAGGTTTAGCTACCCCAATTGCATAAGAAACTTGTACTAGTACTTCGTCACATAAACCAGCTGCAACTAGATTTTTGGCAATATGTCTAGTAGCATAAGCTGCAGAGCGGTCTACTTTACTTGGATCTTTACCAGAGAAAGCACCACCACCGTGAGCACCCTTACCACCGTATGTATCAACGATGATTTTACGTCCTGTTAAACCAGTGTCTCCATGAGGACCACCGATAACAAATTTACCCGTTGGATTGATATGGTATTGAATTTCGTTAGTGAATAACGCTTGTAATTCTGGTCTAAGCTTAGCCTTAACACGTGGAATTACAATATTAATAATATCTTGTTTGATTTTGTCTAACATTACTGCCTCAGAATCGAAATCATCATGTTGTGTAGAAACAACGATACTATCAATTCTTTGAGGAATATTATCATCAGAATATTCAATTGTTACTTGAGATTTAGCATCTGGTCTTAGGTATCCAATTAACGATGGTTCGTTATTACGGATGTAAGACAATTCTTGAAGAATTTTGTGTGCTAAATCTAGTGCCAATGGCATATAATTTTCAGTCTCTTTAGTAGCATAACCAAACATCATACCTTGGTCACCAGCACCTTGAGCGTTCGCTTTTGCTTCAAAATCATCGTTTGCAACAGTTCTGTCAACACCTTGGTTGATGTCTGCAGATTGATCGTGAATTGCAGAAAGAATACCACATGAGTTTGCCTCAAACATGTATTCAGATTTTGTGTATCCAATTTTAGTGATTACCTCACGAGCAATTGCTTGAACATCTAAATAAGTTCTTGTTTTAACCTCACCAGCAAGAACAACTTGTCCTGTAGTAACTAATGTTTCACAAGCAACTTTTGATGTTGGATCAAAAGCCATAAAGTTATCAATAAGTGCATCTGATATTTGATCAGCCACTTTATCTGGATGCCCTTCAGAAACAGATTCTGATGTAAACAAATAAGACATATGTAAGTCGTTTTAATTAATTAGGTTACGAAAGTAATAAAAAAATACCATGAATTAATCTTGTAGAATATATTTTCATACTTCAATATTATTGTATTTTTACTTTCTAAAAATTATACTAAAGATGCAAGTACCTGTAAATATTTATTCGGAAATGACACCGAATCCTTCAACAATGAAATTTGTTGCTAATAAATACTTATTACTTTCTGGTGAATCTGTTGAGTTTACTTCCTTAGCAGAAGCAAAAGGGTATTCTCCTTTGGCTGAAGAATTATTTCAATTTCCATTTGTTCGTGGTGTTTTTATGGCAAGTAATTTCGTTACTATTACTAAAAGTGATAATATTCCTTGGGATTTCATAACGATGGAGATACGTGAGTTTATTAAATCATGGATTAGTGATGGGAAAGATATTTTGATTCAAATGCCAGCACCAAAAGCAACACCAGAGGCAACAGAAGACGCTCCGAAAAAAGAGTATTTACCTTCTGAATACGATGATGCAATTAGAGATTTGTTGGATGAATACGTTAAACCAGCAGTAGAAACAGATGGAGGCGCTATTGAATTCAGAGGATTTGATCAAGGAGTGGTAACGGTATTACTTAAAGGTTCTTGTGCAGGTTGTCCATCTTCAACAGCTACTTTAAAAGGGGGTATTGAAAATTTATTGAAACAACATTTACCAGAAGTAACTGAAGTTGTTGCTGAAAACATTTAGTTTCTTTTAGATTTTAATTGTGTAATCCGAAGTCTGTGAGGCTTCGGATTTTTTTTGTTCATATTCAAATATCCCCAATTCAAATTATAATACTACCTTTGTTTCAGATTTTTGGTACCACTTCGGTGGAATAAAAGGGAATTCGGTGTAAATCCGAAACTGTATCTGCAGCTGTAAGCTCTGTTAAATCGACTTTAATAAACCACTGTTTCGATGACGTCTAAAGAAATGGGAAGGTAAAGTTGAGTTGGAGCAAGTCAGAATACCTGCCATAAGTTGTTTAAATGAAGACTTCAGAATAAAGTCGGAATTACT
>CANGHE010000204.1 GCA_947453545.1 Flavobacteriia bacterium | reverse complement strand
TAACAGGTGTTAGCACAAAAAATTCACTTACAAATTTATAATTGATGGATACTTCTCTTGTTTCGTGGATTAAAAATACTTCTCGTCCTTTTGTAATTGCAGGTCCCTGTAGTATTGAAACAGAAGAACGAACACATCAAGTAATTACTAATTTAAAAGCAGAAGGTAACACGCAATTGCTTCGTGCTGGTATTTGGAAACCACGAACTCGTCCTGATTCTTTTGAAGGTATTGGTGAAAAAGGTCTTCCTTGGTTATCAGAAGCAGCAAAGAACAATGAATTGCCTTTTTCGGTAGAGGTTGCAAATGCAAAACATGTAGAAATTGCCTTGCGATATGGTGCAGATGTGTTGTGGATCGGTGCAAGAACTACTGTAAATCCTTTTGCTGTACAGGAAATCGCTGATAGTTTGAGAGGTACTACTGTTCCTGTAATGATTAAAAACCCTATCAATCCAGATTTGAATTTGTGGATTGGAGCATTTGAACGTTTACAACAAGCTGGACTTACTGATTTAGTTGCAATTCACCGTGGATTTTCTGTTTACAAACACGATACTTATCGTAATGTCCCTACGTGGGAGATTCCGATTGCGCTAAAACAAGAATTAAAAGATATACCATTAATTTGTGATCCAAGTCATATTGCAGGTAGAACCGATTTATTATTAGAGGTTTCTCAAAAGGCAATGGATTTGAATTACAATGGATTGATGATTGAAACGCATCCAGATCCAACTCTGGCGTGGTCAGATGCGAAACAACAAATTACCGCAGGTTCTCTGACACAATTGTTAAATGCATTGGTTTTACGTTCAAATGTAATGGAGCAACGGTCATTTGAAGAATTGGATACTTTCAGAAAACAGGTGAATGCATTGGATTGTGAATTGTTTGAAATTTTAGTGAAACGGATGAACATCAGTGAAGAAATTGGTCGTTTCAAAAAAGAGCATAACATTACTATTTTACAAGAAGAACATTGGAAAAAATTATTAGACTCACGGTTGCAAATGGCAAATGAGCTGAACTTGAGTAATGATTTCATTCGGTCTGTTTTAGATGCGATTCATTTAGAGTCGATTACACGACAAATAAGTGTGATGAATAAGTAATCTACGATGATTCAAACAATTTTTCCAGGCAACTATTCAGGTGAAATCCAAATTCCAGCTTCTAAAAGCGATGGACAGCGAGCTTTGTTGGCTGCAGCCTTAACACAAGGAAAATCCCAGATTCATTGCTTAGGAAATAGCAAAGATGAACTTGCTATGTTGCATTGTATCGAGCAATTGGGAGCAAAAATAAGCTGGAAGGGCAATGTGTTAGAAGTAGAAGGAATCACACATTTTCCAAAATCTGTAACGTTAAATTGTGATGAGAGTGGTTTGTCTTCTCGCTTATTAATAGCCATTTGTGCTATGTATTCAGGGGATTATCATTTAACAGGAGAAGGATCACTGCTGAGCCGTTCGATGGAATTTTACAAAACACTTTTTGATGAACAAAATATTCAACATACATTTTCCAATCAGCATAGACTTCCGATGCATATACAGGGAGCAATGCAAGCAGGAACTATTAAAGTAGATGGTAGTCAGAGTTCACAATATATTTCAGGATTATTAATGGGATTACCTTTGTTGCCTGCTGATTCAATACTCATTGTTGAAAATGGCGTTAGTATCCCCTACATACAAATGACCATCAATACTTTAAAATCTTTTGGGGTTGTAGTTGTTCAGGAAGGCAATCGTTATTTAGTTTCGGGCAAGCAAACGTATCAGTCGACCCATTATGAAGTGGAGGGAGATTGGAGTAGTGCGAGTTATTGGTTGGTAGCAAGTGCAATCGGACAAGACATAACCGTTCAAGGTTTATCCCCAGAAAGTTTGCAAGCAGATAAAGCGATTTTAGAAGCGTTTGAAAATGCAGGGTGTGTCGTTCGAAATGGGGAAAATGGATTGCAAATAGATGGAGCAAACCGTCAATCCTTTGAATTTGATGCAACGAATTGTCCAGATTTATTTCCTGCATTAGCAACTTTTGCAGCTTGTACTCCGGGTATTTCTAAAATAAAGGGAGTTAATCGATTACAGAATAAAGAAAGTGATAGAGGGAAGGTTCTTCAAACTGAATTCAATAAAATTGGAATACGCATTGATCTAAATGACAATGAGATGTTTATTTATGGTCAATCTACGATACAAGGTGGAAGAGTGAGCGCAAATAATGATCACCGAATTGCGATGTGTTTTGGTATAATGGGAATGTTTACTGAATCACTCATCGAAATTGAAGGTGCAGAGGCGGTTTCAAAAAGTTACCCAAGATTTTGGGAGGAATTACTTTCAACTATGATTTAAGTGTAAGTTGAATTATTTATTTTTTGAATAGTATTTTTCCAATGCGATCTATATGATCTTTCAATTCAGGTGTCTGAATTTTTTCATAATGAACTAGATCGAACTTATAAGGTAAACTAGAGTTTTCATTTAGTTCATCGTCAATTGCATTCAATTCTTCGTAAGTTAAGGAATGACTTTTAATTGCTAAATCAACATCACTTCCATTCTTATAATTTCCTTTAGCTCTGCTACCGAAAATAATTACTTCCTCAATCGTATGATAGTGTGAAAATGTTGTTTTTAGAAATTCTAAATCAGAATCAAGCAAACCAAATGAATTCATAATTTACCAGAAAGTTGTGTGTTTAACTTTTGAAAAAGCGGATGGTACTTAGTATGTATCAATAAGTCTAAATTATTCGCTTGTTCTTCATCATACGTATGAACTGATAGATTTCTATCTACTAATAAACCCATCCAAGCGTGACCATCTTCAATTAAACCGATTTCAAATGCTTTTTTTATCGCGTTACGAGGTGTACCAATTTCATTGAATCCTTGATTTTCAAGATAATCCTTCATTACTTTCCACGAAAGTTCACTACACATTTCAAAAAACTGAACTATTCCAGCTTTCTGAACAATATCAGGCTGTTCGATTTTTAACGCATTTTCTAATAGATTCAACGCCTTAGTAAAATTGCTAAAGCGTTGCTTCCACCGAATATCTTCCCCTTCCATAGGTCAATTTTATTTTGAGTTTTTCAATCTGTAATTTTACACTAAGCCAGTCGAAGTTATGCCAATCTGCCAATCCGTAATCTGCCAATCTGTAATCTTAATACGCTTCCATAGTTGGGTCAACCTCTTCTATCCACGCTAAAATTCCACCTTCTAAATTGTATAAGTTTTGGAAATTATGATTTTGCTCTAAAAAGTCGATCACATTTGCACTTCTTTTTCCTGAACGACAGTGAACGATTACTTTTTTGTCAGTAGCTATTTCATCCACTCTCCCAGGTATTTCATTCATTGGAATTTCAATGCCATTCAATGTGCAGATTTCTACTTCATAAGGCTCACGTACATCAATCAATTGAAATTCTTCGTTGTTGTCAATTAGAGATTTTAATTCTTGTACAGTTAAACTATTCATAATTATGAGATTTATTAGGGTTATAAGATTTTTATATGTTACGTTTTGCAAATTCCCACAATACAACTCCTGCACAGACAGAAACATTTAAGCTGTGTTTTGTTCCAAATTGAGGAATTTCAATAATAAAGTCACTAGCATCAATTACATCTTGATCGACTCCATCTACTTCGTTACCAAAAACAAGTGCAATTTTTTCATACTCCAAATTAGGAATATCTTGTAAAAATGTAGTTTTTTCCGCTTGTTCGATACTCGCAATTTTTACACCTTGTTCCTTTAATTCATTTACTAATTCAAGAATGGAGTTTTTATGTTCCCAACTTACAGTTTCTGTTGCACCGAGTGCCGTTTTTTGGATTTCACGATGGGGAGGAGTGGCAGTTATTCCACATAGATAAATTTTTTCTACATTGAAAGCATCAGATGTACGAAAAAAGGATCCGATGTTATTCAAACTGCGGATGTCATTTAATATTACAATGATTGGGTTCTTTTTTTGTGTTTTGAATTCTTCCTCAGAAACACGATTAAGTTCCCATAATTTTAATTTGCGATTCATTTTATGTAATAATAGGATGTAAAGGTATTAATTTCTATTAAGTCTATTATAACTATCAACATCCCTTTCTAGTATTGTTGATAATAATGCGTTCTAAATTTATGTAAGCTAATACTTTGCTACTAACTTTACGTTTCCAAAATAAATACAACCATCGTGGCAAAAGAAAAAGCTGTAAAAAGTCCAAGTGAGACACCATTAATGCTCCAATATAATCAAATTAAAGCGCGACATCCACAGGCTTTGTTGTTGTTTCGTGTAGGTGATTTCTATGAGACTTTTGGTGAAGACGCTATTAAAACAGCTAAAATTTTAGGGATTACGCTTACTAAAAGAAGAAATGGAGATTCTCATATTGAACTTGCAGGTTTTCCGCATCATTCAGTAGATAATTATTTACCTAAATTGGTACGTGCTGGTCAACGTGTTGCCATTTGCGATCAGTTG
>CANGHE010000203.1 GCA_947453545.1 Flavobacteriia bacterium | reverse complement strand
TGGCAATGATTGCTGTTGACAAAGCGATGCAAGAGCAACAAGTTCAGTCAAAATTGTTGTTACAAGTGCACGATGAGTTAGTTTTTGATGTACACGAAAGTGAACATACCATTATGCAACAATTGGTACGTGATGCGATGGAAACAGCGATTGACCTAATTGTACCGATGGAAGTAGAAATGAAAATTGCTGATAACTGGTTAGACGCACATTAAGTAATTAACTTGAAAAAACGTCCACATATTGATTTACTCACTCAACGTATTTTTTTAACGTTGCTTGTATGTGGATTGCCATTTTTTAATTTTTCGCAAACACAGACATCAGGTGCTACGCATCAGTTACTTTGGAAGATATCAGGCAAAGGAATAAAAAAACCAAGTTATTTATTTGGGACTTTTCACTCGAATGATCCGGGTGTATTTCAATTTACTGACAGCACATACACAGCGCTATATCGATCAGAAGGAGTTGTGATTGAAGCAGATATGTATGGTATGTTTTCGCAAATAGATACGCGTTTAGCAACACCAACACTCACCTTTGATGCAGCAGGAACACCTTCTACAACAAGTCGAAGGGCAACTAAAACACGTTACGGAAACGAAGATGGTAGACCTCAGTTTTTGGATTTATACTTACAAATGTATGCTTACAATACCCGTAAGAAATGTTTGTTTTTAGAGTCAATCGAAGACCAAATTGCTGCCTATGAAATGTTGAATAAACCAAGATTTCCTGCAATCAGTACCCCTACCCAAAACGTTACCCAAGAAAAATTTTTAGAAGCCTACTTACAAGGAGATATTGAACGCATTCGTAAGATGATTGAAAATCAATTATCTAATACCAAAGATGGTTATCAATGGTTAATCAACGAACGAAACTATGTGATGCTAGACGGCATAGACACCTTATGTAAAAAACAAGGATTGTTTATCGCAGTAGGCGCCGCTCACTTGGCAGGCCCAAATGGTTTGATTCAATTGTTACGCGACAAAGGTTATAAAGTAAGGCAAGTAGCCGCTTCTTTCTCTGGAAAACCAACAAACATCATTAACTCGTTTCATCAAGAAAACAACTTTACATACCGCGATAGTTTAGCAGGATTTTCAGTAAACTTTGGAGGGAAGCCCCTAGTTCAAAAAAATGAAAGCTACACCGAAATCATTTACCAAGAAATGGGACAAGGTAATACATTTCGTATTGAAATAGAACCTTCCTACCGCAATTACACCCTTCAACAGTATGTAGAAAGTGTATTTAATGCTCCTGAAAAAGCAATAATCAAACAAATCGAACTGCCGAATAAAAGTATTGCTTACGAAGGTATCTCAAAGCAATATGGTATAGGGAATTGTTGGCAACGTATTTTCATACATCGTGGACAACTCTTTAAAGTTTCCTGTTATGGTGGCAATAAATTTATGAACTCAAAACGATACCAAACCTTTTTTGATCGGGTAATCTTGTTTTAATAAATCTTGTTATTTATGAATTTAATTTCAAAGAAAAAATTAATATACCCAATTAGTGAAGGATTACGTAAATATTTACGACAATATGGTCGAGATGTAAAAACTACATTGAAGTATAAGGATTTAATGGAGTATGAAAATTTTATTACAGTATACGATAGAGATGGAAATAATTCATACTGGATTACAGTTATTTATAATCATTCAATTGCAGACGAAATAAATGAAAAATTGAAACATGTTTATGCAATACTGAAATCTGCAGGTGACGTTTCAGTGATTAAACATCTTTATATAGATCGAATAGATTTTTGCTTGTACGCAAACACGGGGCCTTTTAGAGTTAGAGTTGTAAACCGTTTAAATGATAACTTTGATTATTTCTATGTTAAAAAGGCAGATGCTTCACGTATTTATGGTCTTGAATTAGAACATTTACTTTCTCCTAATCATATTAGTTACTTTGTTAACGATGAAACGTTGATTGAGGAACATATAATTGGCATCCCTGCTGATCAGTTTTTGACTAAACACAATACTGCACATCAAGATTTTGAAGAAACACGTTTGGCAAAAGAATTTGTAAAATTTAATGAACGTTGTTTTGTTAGATTATTAGGAGATATGCATTCAAGTAATTTTGTAATTGATGTAACTCCTGATTTTGAGACTACACATTATCGTATGAGGTCAATTGATTTTGATCAACAATCTTTTGAAAAAAGAAAGACAGTGTATTTACCTCAGTTTTTTAAACAGAATTTACCTTTCGTCGATTTAGTTCAAAAACATTTAACACTTGAGTCAATTCAGCAATATCAAAGAGAGGAAAGATCTATGATATTCAATAGAATAAGAAATGCACGATATCAAATTAAAGATATTATTGATGTTATGGCTAAGGATAAAATTGCGCCATTAGAAAACATAGAGCAATTAAGATTAGAATTAGCAAAACACTATAAAAATGATGATTTTTTGCGTTGCAAATCAATGGGGCAAATTGTGAGAGTAAGTCTTAAAATTTTAATTAAAGGAAAATAAGAGAGCTGATATTAACTATACCAACTCTCTATATACAAAATTAAAATTTCACTTCTTGAATAGTGAAACTATTCGATTTAGGTGCAGTAGGATTGAATAATTCATTCAGCTTTGCATTCAAAATGTAGTAATTTGCACCAACGATCGTGCCCGTGGTAGGAAAAGTATCTACACTTTTTACACTATTCATTTTTTTTGTACTATACCAGTTATCATCACTTTTTAATTGACTGATTTCTTGACGTGCGTTTGAAATTACAATTAATTCATTTTTTTTTGGGTTAAAAATCATTCCGTCTACTCCAAGTATTGGTTCAGTTTCTATTTTCTTAATAGTTGTAGGATTGTTTAGAGATACTTTATATAAATTACCTGTATTTGATTGTGCTACGATTAAGAATCCATCAGGATGATATACAATACCATTTAAGCTAAATCCTTCACCTTTCCATACTTCGGAAGTAACGAATATCGATGGTGTACCTTCTTTATCGATTTTATAAATAATAGGTGAAAAGCTATTTGTTACATAACTATTTCCTTCTTCATCAAAAGTAACATCATTTGCAAAGTTGAATCCCGATGGATTTAAAGCACCTAGATCAGCGATGAATTTTTGTTTTCCTGAAGTAGCATCGTAACCTATTAATTTAGCAAATTTTCGTTGAGTTGCACTTCCTGTTTTTATTGAAACGCCAGGGTCTGATGAACATACTAAAAGAGTGTTCGTTTTTTTATTAAGATTAATTCCGATTGCTGAGATCATTTCGGGTGAGTTAATAAAAACTTTATAGTTTCCTTTTTTGTCAACAGTTCCAATTTTTCCACTACGCAAGGAACTAACGAAAAACATGTCATTAGCAGAGTTATAAGCAATACCTTCAGGATATAGAGTGTCAGCATTAAAAGTAATGTTTTGAGCTCCTAAATTGGTATAGATACTTAATACTGCTGCGAAAATATATATTCTTTTTTTCATTTTTAAAATGGTTTAATTTTATAACATTTAGTTTGTGTTATTGTTCTTTGTAAATTTATTAAAAACAAAAAAGAGGCCTTGTTAGCCTCTTCCAAAATCTAATTTTTTCCTATTTATGCTTCTACCGAAGTAGTATCTAAACATTCTTGTAATTTCTCAACCATTTGTTTTGAACCTACTATGAATCCAACACGTTGGTGTAGTTCAGTTGGTTTTATACTCATAATGCGCTGGTTTCCATCTGTTGCTAAACCTCCTGCTTGTTCGATAACAAACGCTAATGGGTTACATTCATACAATAAGCGCAATCTTCCTTTTGGTGCAGCAGGTGTAGTAGGGTAGAAGTAGATTCCACCTTTGATTAAGTTACGGTGAAAATCTGCTACCAATGAACCAATATAACGACCAGAATAAGGACGACCAGTTGGTGCATCTTCTTCTTGGCAATATTCTGTATATTTTCTGTACCCTGGATGACAAACAGCAATATTACCTTCATTCATTGAGTAGATACGTCCCGTTTCAGGTGTTTTCATATTTGCGTGAGACAAACAGAATTCGCCAATCGTTGGGTCTAACGTAAATCCGTTAACACCATTTCCTGTTGTATATACCAACATAGTAGATGAACCATATAATACATAACCAGCAGCTACTTGTTTGTCGCCAGGTTGTAACATATCTTCTAAGGTTGCTTCTGTTCCAATTGGTGAAACACGGTGGTAGATAGAGAAAATAGTACCAATAGATACATTCACATCAATGTTAGAAGAACCATCCAATGGATCGAATAGCACCACGTATTTTCCATTTTTAGATGTTTCGCTTTTGAAAGCCATATAGTTATCGTTTTCTTCCGAACCGATACCACAAACTTCACCACCCATTTCAAACATTTTAATGAACTGGTTGTCAGCAACAACATCTAATTTTTGTTGTTGTTCACCTTGCACATTCACTTCGCCTTGTGCGCCCAAAATGTTGTCTACTAATCCAGCACGACGTACATCACGCGTTACAATTTTTGCTGCAACAGCAATATCATTTAACAAACGAGATAATTCACCAGAAGCACCTGG
>CANGHE010000202.1 GCA_947453545.1 Flavobacteriia bacterium | reverse complement strand
TGGTGTTTTTAATAAACCTTCTCTTTTAGGATCTTCACCCAACTTAGAAATTATTCCTTCATATACAGATGATATACTAGAAGTAATTTCATCATTATAATATTTATCACTCATCTCAATATTTTTTTTTAATGTAACAATTTCATTTTAATAAGGTTCTTTTCCTCCGAAATATTCAACGAAATTATTTTCTGTTTCTTCTAATCGAATTTTTGCTAACGTACCTCCTGCCAAGTCTATTGGACTTTCTAGCAGTTCCCAAATCTTCATTATTAAATTTTCAGTAGAAGCTAAAATCCCATTCATTTCTGGAACATCTAGATTTAGGTTTTTGTGGTCAAACCTTTCAACAACCTCTTTTTTTATTATAGCACTTAAATCTTTCAAATTAATAACAAACCCAGTTTCAGGATTAGGAATTCCTTTTACCGTAACGAAAATATTGAAATTATGTCCGTGCCAGTTTTTATTAGCGCATTTTCCAAAAACTTCCTCATTCTTTTCAGCGGTCCAATCTTTTCTCCAAAGTTTATGGGCAGCGTTAAAATGTTCTTTTCTTACAATATAAACTGTCTTCATCTAATGAAATTTAATTATAAATATAACGAAAACTATATCGAATTAAATTAAACCCCAAAAAGATTGTCAACTACCTTAAATCTATAAGCAAATATTTCCTCCAATTTTGGCTGAACTAAAATCGGTTGAACTAACTTCCCCAATATTCCAAATGGAATAACATAAGAAACAATATCGGTCATCTCTACGCCACCGTCAATCTCTTTAAAATGGTGTTCGTGATGCCACATTTTATAGGGACCAATACGCTGTTCATCAACAAAAAAAGACTTTTCATTAATATGCGTTATTTCTGTCACCCACTCCATTGGTATTCCGAGTAGAGGCTTAACAGTGTAAGATATTATTAACCCTTCATACATCTTTTCAGGAACATCCGTCTTCACGTCAAACCCCATATAATCCGGTGTAATGACTTTTAAGTTTGATGGAGAAGAAAAGAATTCCCAGCAAGTATTGAGATCTGTTTTAACAAATTGTTTTCTTATTAATTGATGCATTGTTTACGTTTTACAATATAACAATACAAGCTTCTTCTTGTTTACACCAGAACGTAATTAATAATATTTTTCATCTATCAAATAATTCTTCACATAGTCTTCTACTCCCTCTTCAAGTGTATGAAAAGGGGTTGCATATCCTTCGTTAATTAACTTTGACATATTAGCTTCCGTAAAATATTGATATTTATCTCTTATATCAATTGGAGTGTCGATAAAATCAATATTCACATCTACTTTTAGTGCATTAAATGTATTTGTTGCTAAATCTAAAAATGTTCTCGCTTTACCGGAACCTAAATTATAAATACCAGAAGTAGGTTTCGATTGCATTAAAAACAAACATACATTTACTACATCTTTTACGTAAACAAAATCACGCAATTGACAACCATCTTTATACTTTGGATTATGAGAGCGAAACAACTTCATACCTCCATTAGCCTTAATTTGATTGAATGTATGAAAAATTACAGATGCCATTCTTCCTTTGTGATATTCATTAGGTCCATAGACATTGAAAAATTTCAATCCAGCCCAAAATGGTGGTTTCTTATCTTCTGCTAATGCCCAAATATCAAAATCATTTTTAGAGTCCCCATAAGGATTGAGTGGTTTTAACTTAGATATAACCTCGTGATTATCTTCATAACCAAATTCTCCCAAACCATATGTTGCTGCGGAACTTGCATAGACTAAAGGAATATTTTGCTTCACACAATAATTCCAAATCATTTTCGAATAATTTACATTTAATTCATCAAAAATATTTTTGTCAAATTCCGTAGTGTCTGTTCTTGCACCTATATGGAAAATGAAATCCACTTTATCTGAATTAATCTCTAACCAACTTTCAAAAACTCCTCTTTCAACTTTTTCTTGAAAATTTTTACCTTCTAAATTTTGTTTCTTTTCAAGTTTAGTAAAATCATCTACTATGATCAAATTGTTAAACCCTGATTGATTTAATTTACTTACTAAACAACTGCCTATAAATCCGGCAGCACCTGTTACTACTATCATTTTAATCTTATTTGAGATTATTGTTCTTTTTTACCTACAAACTGAATATCATATAATTTCCTGTAATACCCATCTTGCACTATCAATTCATTATGTGTTCCTTGCTCTACAATTTGTCCCTTATCGATTACTACGATCTTATCCGCTTGTTGTATTGTTGATAACCTATGTGCAATTACAATCGAAGTTCTACCTTTAGTCAATTGCTCAGTAGCTCTCTGGATTAACTCTTCTGACTCATTGTCGACACTTGAAGTTGCTTCGTCTAAAATCAAAATCGAAGGATTATAAACATATGCACGGATAAAAGATAGTAATTGACGTTGTCCTACTGAAAGGACCCCACCTCTTTCTCCCACATTATAATGGTATCCGCCTGGTAACTTTTCTATAAATTCATTTGCCCCAACAGCAATTGCTGCAGCTTTGACTTGATCTTCTGTAATTGATGGATCCCTTAAGGTAATGTTATTTAAAATTGTATCTGAAAACAAAAATACATCTTGTAAAACAATCGCAATATTTTTCCGTAAATAATCCAATTTCAAGTCTTTAATATTCGTGTCGCCAATAAAAATATCACCTTCTTGATACTCATAGAATCGTCCTAATAAATTAACAATTGTAGATTTTCCGGCACCCGTAGCACCAACAAACGCAATCGTTTTACCTTGTTCTATTTTTAAAGTTATATTTTTAAGAACCCACTCCTGCTCCTTGTAAGCAAAACTCACATTCTTTAAAGCAATATCTTTATGAAAATCTAATGAATCAATCAATCCCTCTGTTTGAGTATAATCATCCAAATCCAAAATTTCAAAAACACGTTCAGCACGAACAATACCTCTTTGAAGAATATTGAATTTATCCGCCAGTTGACGAATAGGTCTGAAAAGCATTTGTATCCATAATGTGAATGAGATTATTTCAGCATACATTTGTTTTGGATTAGGCGGTAATTCTCCCATAAATTGAAATGCACCCCAAACCAATAAAAAAGCAATTGATAAAGAACTTAAAATTTCTACCACCGGAAAGAAAATAGAAAATGCCCAAACCGCATCTATGTGGGCTTTACGGTGATCACTATTTATAAGTTGGAATTGTTTTTCTTCTTGTTTTTCTCTAGTGAAAAGTTGGACTATTGCCATCCCTGAAATATGTTCCTGAACAAACGAACTTAATCTCGTAACTTGCAGTCGTTCTTGTTGAAAAGACTTTTTCATTGCACCTGCAAAAATACGAGTAGCGATAATTAATAACGGAATTGGAATTAAGGTTAACAATGTAAGTTGCCAATTAGTCGCAATCATTATGCCAACAACTACAATAAGCATCAATAAATCACCAAGAATATCAATCAAACCAGAAGAAAAAACTTCCGCAATCGCCTCAATATCTGACACTAGCCTAGTAACCAAAGAGCCTATTGGTGTTTGATCAAAATATTTCATTCGAAATGATTGCAAATGTTTAAACAAACGTTGACGTACATCTCTAATGATAGATTGTGCCAGTAAATTACTTGAAAATGAACCTAAAAATTGAAAAACACCTTCTAAAAAAAGTAATCCTAAAATGATTAAAGTCCAATGTAACAATGCTTTTTCATCTTGACCTGAAATAATATACTTATCTACCATAACACCAATAAGCTTAGGTCTCATCGGTGCTAGAACAGCCAAAACAATGGTGCAGAGAAAAGAGTACAACAACAATCGTTTGTAGTTTTTAATAAAATGCAATAATCTTTTGAAAACTTTAAAATCAATTTTTGCTTCCTCACTCATAAAGCAAATTTAATAGAAAAAGATGGTTTGAATTTAGAATATCTCTTATTGATTCGTAAAATGTTCTTTTTTTCTTTTTATCTTTACGAAAAGCACAATAGTTATGATTTACAATTTCAGCACTTCCAAATCAATCGTTGGTCCAATTTTAGCAGAGTTACGCGACGTACAAATTCAAAAAGATGGAATGCGTTTTAGAAAAAACTTAGAACGTTTAGGTGAAATCCTAGCATATGAAGTTTCCAAAAAACTAGATTTTAAAGAAGAAACTGTAACTACACCACTAGGTGAAGCAACAGTTTACCAATTAAATGAACAGCCTATTTTAGCAACTATTTTACGTGCTGGTTTGCCTATGCACCAAGGTTTCTTAAATTTCTTTGATAAAGCAGATTCTGCATTTGTTTCTGCCTACAGAAAACATATTGACAAAGATGACTTTGAAATTCAAGTTGAATATGTTGCTGCTCCAACATTTGAGAATAAAACATTGATCATAATAGACCCTATGTTAGCCACAGGGAGTTCAATGGTAAGTGTATATAAAACACTTATCAAACAAGGCAATCCAACTCGTGTAATTATTGCATCTGCAATTGCCTCTCCAGAAGCACTTGAATATTTACAAAAGCATTTGCCTGAAAGTACACAATATTTTATAGGAGCAATTGACTTAGAATTAACAGCACAAGCCTATATCGT
>CANGHE010000201.1 GCA_947453545.1 Flavobacteriia bacterium | reverse complement strand
ATTGAAGAAGCTACAAACTTCTTCGATAAAATACCTAAAATACACCGCATATTAGAAACCTTACAATCAGTAGGATTAGGATATGTTAAATTAGGACAAGCCTCTACTACCCTGTCAGGTGGTGAAGCACAACGTATCAAGCTCGCGACAGAATTAGCAAAAAAAGGAACTGGTAAAACCATTTACATTTTAGATGAACCCTCAACAGGATTGCATTTTGAAGACATACGCCTATTATTAATCGTACTTCAAAAATTAGTAGACGAAGGGAATACGGTATTAGTTATCGAACACAATTTAGACATCATTAAAGTCGCTGATTACATTGTTGATTTGGGTCCCGAAGGAGGAAAAAATGGTGGTGAAATCTTATTTGAAGGTATACCAGAAGCCTTAGCGAAACAGAAAAAAACGCGATCTCACACTGCGCCTTATTTGAAGAAGGAATTGGAGAGGAAGTAAAACAGTACTCTACATTAATACGTCCAACTACGAATTTCTATTCATTGATAGATAATTATCAAAATAATTATTATTATATTGTAATCAAGTAGAACAATTTAATACACTACGTCATGAACAGAACGAAAAAAGATTGGACCGAAATCAAGACAAATGATAGTTGGGCCATATTCAAAATAATGTCCGAATTTGTTGAAGGATACGAACGAATGGCAAAGATAGGACCTTGTATTTCCATCTTTGGGTCTGCACGTACCAAGCCAGACAATAAATACTATCAACTAGGTGTGGAAGTAGCACAAAAACTTGCACAAGCAGGCTATGGGATAATTACTGGTGGTGGACCAGGTATTATGGAAGCAGGTAATAAAGGAGCACAAGAAGGTAGTGGAAAATCAGTAGGTTTGAATATTGATTTACCTTTCGAACAAAACCATAATCCTTATATCGACCAAGAACATAATCTAGAATTTGACTATTTCTTTGTGAGAAAAGTGATTTTCGTGAAATATGCACAAGGATTTGTTATTCTTCCTGGTGGCTTAGGGACTATCGATGAACTGTTTGAAGCCTTGACTTTAATTCAAACTAAAAAGATTAACAAGCGTCCTGTGGTACTTATCGGCCACAAATATTGGGATGGATTGATTGAATGGATTAGAGAAGCTATGCTTGAACAAGAGGCTAATATTTCACCAGAAGATATGGACTTATTCAAAATTGTAGATACAGCGGATGAGGCTGTTAAATACATCGAAGATTTCTATAAACACCACGATTTATCTCCGAACTTTTAAGTTTATAATCCTTATAAAACAAAAAAACCAGAAAATAAATTTCTGGTTTTTTTGTTTGTATTCGTTTTTTTTCTAAAACTCTTTGAACGATTCTGTAAAATGAACGCGTTCTCTATTAACTTTTTCTTCTATTATATTTCTAAAAGATGCTCTATTACTCGGTGTAATGTTATCAATTGATATAGCCAATTGTAATTCTTTGATATAATCAAAAAACAAGGTTTGCTGATGTACAGATACCTTACGTAATCCTGAAAAATATAATACTTTAAAATCACGTTCTGCTACCACAACCGCTTTGTTTGTTACCCCTACTCTCCACAAATGAAAAACATTTCCAAAAACACAAAACAACAAATGATCCAATCCTAACGCTAAGAAAACACAAGCCATTACCAATGCTTTTGGTGTTAACAATACAAAAGTCATTGCGATCAATAGATGTAAAATTCCCTCAATGATTAAGTACATATTTACTTGTGACTTACGCTTCTTATCAATCTCCTCATTCCACTGAAATTTTTCCTTTTTGTTAACCATTCTAACGCCTATCCATCTTCTCATCGATCTTCTTGCGCCTAAAATAAAAAACAAAATAGCAAATGATAAAAAGTAAATATGCTGATGAGGCAAGTACTTACCACTTGTGCGTAGTATCTCAATCGGTAAATCGAACCCTACAAAAATGGAAAGAGCTACTATCGGAATAAGTAACAATAAAAATAGAATGTTAATGAATTTATTCATTCGTAAGTAGTTTAATCTTCGTTTTATATTCTTTAATTCTATTTTTTGCGATGTTTATTTTATGTTCTACATCCTTACGTAAAGCATCTCCTGCTTTGGACTTAGACACAAAACCAAGATTATTCTCTAATTGATTGATATCTTGTTGTTGTTTAACGATCAATTGTTCCAAATCACGGCGTTCTTTCTCAATCATTTTAGCAGCGTTTGGATTGGATTTTAATGTGTCCAAATGCGCTTGGAATAACACTTTATCCTTCTCCTCGCCTTCTAATTTAATTGCTTTATAGTGAGTGTCAATTGCAGATTTAAATGCATTGTATACAGTATCTTTTTCTTTAAAAGGAACTTTACCAATCTCATTGAAACGTGTTGCAAATACTTTTAAATCAGACAATACCTGTTGCTTATCTTCCGATACAACGTATCCTTCAATTTCAGTAATCAATGCTTTTTTAGCTTCTAGATTCGCTGTGTTTTCAAGATCTTCTTTTTCAAAATGAGCTTTTTTATTGTCGAAAAATGCATCGCACGCACTACGAAAGTCTTTCCATAACTTTTGTTCGTTGCGCTGTCCAGCACTCCCTAACTTCTTCCAATCATTTTGTAAACGAATTATTTTTTCTGTTGTACCTTTCCAATCCGTTGAATCTTTCAATGCAAGTGCTTGATTTACAATCTGCTCTTTTTGATGAGCAACTTTATCAAACTTATCTTTAATCACTTGGTAGAAAGCCTTTTTCTTAGCGAAAAATGAGTCACATTCAGCACGAAAAGCCATCCAAAGTTCTTCATTTTCTTTACGAGGGCCTATTCCGACTGTCTTCCAATCTTCTTGTAACTTCAACATTACTTGCGTTGCAGCTTCCCAGTCCTTTGTTTCAGTGTTATTGTCCGCAGCGTTTACGGCTGATTTTGCTTCAACTAACAATTGCTGCTTACGCTCTAAATTTTGTTTTTGCTCTTCGCGTTTTGAATCGTAAAAAGCAGTTATTTTTTGATAAACAGCTTTAACAGCAGTCCAATATACATTTTTTAAATTTTCCCATTCCTCTTTTGGAACAGGACCTAACTCATCAAATTCGTTTTGTAATACCTTGATTTGATTCTCTGTATCACGAATATTATCAACTGCTAACAATTGTTCGATTTTCTGAACGATTTCTGTTTTTAATTGGAAATTACGTTTTAAATCGTGCTCTTTTAACTCTCTGTAAATCTTCAAGTTAAAAAAGAAAGATTCTAACAATTTAGAATACTCAGACTGAACATCTTGTCTCTTCTCACGTGGAATGTCTCCTACGGTTTTCCAAGATTCGTGAATTTCTTTGTATGTTTCAACAGCTAATCCAATGTTTTCTTCTGATTCAATCAAGGTCTTCAAACGATCAATCAAATGGCGTTTTTTACGCAAATTCGATTCTTGTTCCAATTTTTTCTCAGAAGAAAGTGTATTACGTTTATCTTTGTACTCAGAAAATATTGCATAAAACTCCTCTTTAAGCGGATCAGGCTCATTGGTAAAGTCTACTGATTCTCCACGTTCTTGTGCTTCTAGTAAAGCAACTTGTTTCAAACGATCTTGCTCTAAACAGTAGTCTTCAAATTGTCCACGCAATTCATTCACCTCGCGTGAAACCGCTAAGATATCCTCTGCTGCTGTTAGCGCTTTTAATTTTTCTATGAAATCTTTCTTTTCCATAATTGAATTTGTTAGGGTGTAGTGCAGATTATAAGTCACACTTCGACTCCGCTCAGTGAGACTTATTCGACTCCGCTCAGTGGACTTATAAACTACATCTATTAAATTAAAATCTATTAATTTACTTGGTAAGTCATATCGTAATTAGATAATGCAACGAACTCTTGAATACGTGCATCTAAATGATCTTGTGTAATTTCTACTAATTTTTGAGTTCCAAATTTCTCAACACAGAAAGAAGCCAATGCAGAACCTGCGATAATTGCACGTTTCATATTATCAAAAGAAATATCTCCTGTACTTGCTAAATATCCCATAAATCCTCCTGCGAAAGTATCACCTGCTCCCGTTGGATCAAATACTTCTTCCAATGGTAATGCTGGTGCAAAGAAAATTTTCTCTCCGTGGAATAATAAAGCTCCGTGTTCGCCTTTTTTAATGATTAAGTATTTAGGTCCCATTGCGCGAATTACTTTGGAAGCTTTCACCAATGAACTTTCACCTGACAATTGACGTGCTTCTTCATCGTTGATAATCAACAAATCGATTAACCCCATAGTTTTTTTCAATTCATCCAATGCGATATCCATCCAGAAATTCATTGTATCCATTGCGATTAACTTCGGTCTTTCTGTCAAACGCTCAATTACTGAACGTTGTACTTGTGGACTTAAATTCCCTAACATCAAGAACTCTGCATTTTGGTAATCAGCAGGAATAATTGGATCGAAATTTTCCAACACATTCAACTCAGTAATCAAGGTATCACGAGTATTCATATCATTGTGATATTTACCAGACCAGAAAAACGTTTTTTCTCCTTGTTTGATTTGCAAACCTGTTAAATCAACGCCACGTTGAGACAATAAGTCTAACATTTCTTGTGGAAAATCATCCCCAACAACTGAAACGATATTTTGATT
>CANGHE010000200.1 GCA_947453545.1 Flavobacteriia bacterium | reverse complement strand
GGATAATATCCAGGTATTAGAAGGATTAGAAGCGGTAAGAAAGAGACCTGCGATGTACATCGGAGATGTAGGGATTAAAGGTTTACATCATTTAGTATATGAGGTGGTTGATAACTCGATTGATGAGGCCTTAGCTGGACATTGTGATACAATCAATGTTTTTATCAACGAAGATAATTCAATCACTGTAAAAGATAATGGTCGTGGTATTCCAACTGCGATGCATACAAAAGAAAAAAAGTCTGCATTAGAAATTGTAATGACAGTGCTTCACGCAGGTGGTAAATTCGATAAAGACACATACAAAGTTTCTGGTGGTTTACACGGTGTGGGTGTTTCTTGTGTGAATGCCTTATCTATACATTTGCGTGCGGAAGTTCACAGAGATGGAAAAATTTACGAACAAGAATATAGCATTGGAAAACCATTGTATGATGTACGTGTGATTGGTGATTCTGATTTACACGGAACACAAGTTACATTCAAACCAGATGGAACTATTTTCGAAAATACGGTTTACAACTACGATACAATTGCTGCACGTTTGCGTGAGTTGGCTTTCTTGAACAAAGGAATTACAATCCATTTAACGGATTTAAGAAACTTTGATGAGAAAGGTATGCCAATTGCAAACAGATTCTTTTCTGAAGGTGGTTTGAGAGAATTTGCACAATACCTTGATCGTAACCGTGAAGCTTTGATCTCTGACGTAATTTATTTTGAAGGAGAACGTGATGGAATTCCGGTAGAAGTAGCGTTGACTTATAACACTTCTTATACAGAAAACATCCAAGCATACGTAAACAATATCAATACGCACGAAGGAGGAACGCATTTGTCTGGTTTCCGTCGTGGTTTGACAAATACTTTGAAGAAGTATGCTACTGACTCAGGGATTTTAGCCAAAGAGAAAATTGAAATTGATGGAGATGACTTCCGTGAAGGTTTAACAGCAGTAGTTTCTGTAAAAGTGCAAGAGCCTCAATTCGAAGGTCAAACAAAAACAAAATTAGGTAACCGTGAGGTGACTGCTCCTGTTTCTCAAGGTGTATCTGAAATGCTTTCTATTTATTTAGAAGAACACCCAGCGGAAGCGAAATTAATCGTTGAGAAAGTTTTATTAGCTGCTCGTGCTCGTCACGCTGCTCGTAAAGCGCGTGAGATGGTTCAACGTAAAAATGTATTGACAGGTTCTGGTCTTCCTGGTAAATTGGCTGACTGTTCTGAAAAAGACCCTGCTTTATGTGAGATTTACTTTGTCGAGGGAGATTCGGCGGGTGGAACTGCAAAAATGGGGCGTGATAGACATTTCCAAGCAATTATGCCATTGCGTGGTAAGATTTTGAATGTTGAGAAAGCAATGCAGCACAAAATCTTTGAAAACGAAGAGATTAAAAATATCTATACGGCATTAGGTGTTAGAATTGGAACAGAAGAGGATTCAAAAGCGTTGAATTTAGAAAAGTTAAGATACCACAAGATTATCATCATGTGTGATGCCGATGTGGATGGTTCGCATATCGAAACCTTAATTTTGACTTTCTTGTTCCGTTACATGAAGGAATTGATCGAAAATGGATACATCTACATCGCTACACCACCTTTATACCAAGTTAAAAAAGGACAACGTTCTGATTATGCTTGGAATGAAGTTCAACGTGATTCGTTAATCCAAGAATTTAAAGGAAATGGACCTGAATCTTCAGTGAACGTTCAACGTTATAAAGGTCTTGGAGAGATGAATGCGATTCAACTTTGGGAAACAACAATGAATCCTGAGCAACGTACGCTTCGTCAAGTAACAATCGAAAATGCAGCTGAATGTGATCAAATCTTCTCAATGTTAATGGGGGATGAGGTTCCACCAAGACGTGAGTTTATCGAGAAAAACGCGAAATACGCTAAAATTGATGCTTAGTCTATAAGAGAAAAGACTTTTAGATTAAAGATAAAAGACAAAACGTTCTTGATTAATTTCAAGAACGTTTTTTTGTTTAAATAGTATGGCCTATATTTTTTTGTTTCCCTACATCGAGGAGGGTACCGAAAGCTTTCTGGAAAGGGAGGTGATTTGATAATTATCAATCAAGTGTCATTTTCCCCCACCTCAGTCCTCCCTCCAAGGGAGGAAGTCTTTACAAATTAACCTTGAAATTTTGAAGTAAGACTTCAAAATTTCAAGGTTAATTTATCTAATAACTTTCTTTTTTTACTCAATTTTAATTTCTTTTATCGACTATTAGCTTTCTACTTTCTACTTTTACTTTATGAATGAATTACATCCGCATCAAAACCAATTGATTTCCTTGATTTCTTTGGAAATGAAAGAACAGGAAAATCGCTATGCCTTAGATCCTCAAGTGGGATTGAAACAATTGAAAGCAGAAGGTTTGGCTTTGCATCCTATTACTGTTACTCGAAAATCGTTTGGTTACGCAGACTATCCTGAGATTAGTTTTAAACTGCCTTTTACGAATGATGTAGCTAGTTTTAGAGATAATACAGCTATCGAATGTTTCATTGAAGGAGAAGAGCCGGTGAAAGGTGTATTGTTGGGGATGGATGGACAAAAAGGAGAGTTTCGTTTGTTTGCACCAGATTTCCCTGATTGGATAGAAGAGAAGGGGGTAGGAATCAAGCTGGCGCCAGATCATCGCACGAGTGAGTGTATGATAGAAGCGATTAAGCAGATTGATAAACAGCCAATTGTAAAGTCATTATTTCAACAGATACATGGTAGCGAAGCATTTGGACAAGATTTGAACCTTTCCATTTCCTTGGATTATGTTAATCAAGGGTTGAATGAAAGTCAGCAAAATGCAGTCAAAGCAGTTGTTCAGAATGAAAGTATCGTTATTTTACATGGTCCTCCAGGAACAGGAAAAACAACGACTTTAATCGAAGGGATTGTTCAATTGATCAAGCAAGGAAAACGTATTTTAGTTACTGCTCCGAGTAATACGGCAGTTGATAATATTGCGAAAGGTTTACTGAATAATCAGGTGAAGTTGTTGCGTGTAGGGAATTCCTTGAAAGTAGATGATGTTATTTTTCCTTATACTCCTGAAGGGAAAATGCAAGAAGCGAAGGAACATAAGGAGATAAAGAAATTAAAAATTCGTGCAGAAGAGTTACGTCGTATGTCTTACCAATACAAGCGAAATTTTGGTAAAGAAGAGCGAGAGCAACGTGCATTATTGATTAAGGAAGTGAAGTCTATCCGTAAAGAAATTCGGGATATTCGAAATTATTTTGATGAGAAATTATACGAAGGCGCTGATGTTATCTTGGGTACGCCCATTGGACTTTCTGATTTTTTACCGAAAAATGCACTTTTTGATACGCTCGTTATGGATGAGGCAGGACAAGCAATTGAAGCCTTGGCTTGGGTAGTTTTTCCTTTTGCTCAGACGTGGGTATTAGCGGGAGATCCCTATCAATTACCTCCAACAGTTTTGTCTAATGAAGCTGGAAAATCTGGTTTGTCGATTTCTATTTTAGAGCATTCGTTTGCACATTGTAAGGATGTGTTTTTTCTAAATACCCAATACCGTATGCGAAAATCCATTGCGGACTTTTCAAGTGGCTATTTCTATCAATCAGCATTGATTACACCGGAAGATCAAGCGGATGTAATACAGCACATTTCATTTTTTGATACAGCAGGAACAGGTTTTGATGAACAATCAGGACAAGATGGTAATAGTTTGATGAATGAAGGGGAATTACAAATTGTTCAGAAAATTATTGAGCTAGAAGATTTAAATTATGCACAAGTTGCATTTATTTCGCCTTATTCTGGACAAGTACAATTAGCTAAAGAAGTATTGCCCAAGGGAATTTTGATTAGCACGATAGATAGTTTTCAAGGACAGGAAAAAGAGATAATTATTTTATCCCTAGTGCGTTCGAATACCGAGGCAATTATCGGTTTTTTAAAAGATTACCGAAGAATGAATGTAGCGCTTACAAGAGCGAAAGAAAGATTGTTTGTCATCGGTGATAGTTCAACAATTGGCCAAGATCCATTTTACGCGCAGTTTTTAGAATATATGGAAAAAGCGAATGGATATAGAAGCGCCTGGGAATTAATGGATTGATTTCAAAGTATTCGTTCTCTTAGTTCTTTACTTTGTACGATACATTGGTTGTTTTTGAAAAAACGATGCCTGTTGTTTGCTACCAGGTTATATACTACATCGCGAATGAATCGCGGAACTACTAACAAGCAGAGAGCACTTTTTTTGAAACCTCCTAGGTTAGCATACGCACGAATAGCGGCACTAGATTTAGTATGTAACTTTCCTTTTTCAAGGTACATTACCGTTGAGAGTTGTGTTGTACTAAGTTTATTTTCTAAAAGCACTTGTTGTCCAAATTCGGATTGCAAAGTAGCGAAGTAGAAACGATTCGCAGAATCATGGGTAAGAATGTATTGTATTGCTTTGTTGCAAAGCATACATTCGCCATCAAATAGTATAATATGCTCTTGTTTGTATTGCATAAAACTAGCGTTGTAGGTTTTTCTCATACCTTTCAATCCATTCATTTACGGAAATCTGTTGCACCAACTTTCCGATTAGATCGTAAGGTATATGTTCTTCTTTTTTGAAGCGCATACAACTTTTTCCCATATCTAATTTTCGTTTGAATTGTTGTTCGTATGCTGCTACAAATGTGT
>CANGHE010000199.1 GCA_947453545.1 Flavobacteriia bacterium | reverse complement strand
TCAACAATTCTTTTTCTATGGTTTCCTTGACTTAATTTGTAACACAAAGTATCATTATGGTAAAGAGAGAAATTTAATTCTGGATGTGCTAGTACAATTCGAATAAATTCTTCTTCAATATGATTAAATTCAACTGCATCGGATTTTAAGAAATTTCTACGAGCGGGAACATTGAAAAATAAGTTTTTTATTGCAAACGAAGCCCCAACTTTACAAGTTACCTGGTTGTGCTCTACTAATTTACTTCCTTCAATTAAGATGTTCGTACCTAAATCATTTTGTTCTTGTCTTGTTTGAAGTTCTACATGGGCAATCGCGGCAATTGAAGCTAATGCTTCACCTCTGAAGCCTTTAGTGTTTAATGCGAATAAGTCATTAGCAGTTTGTACTTTGCTAGTTGCATGACGTTCAAAGGCCATGCGAGCATCCATTTCTGACATACCCGATCCATTATCTATCACTTGAATTAATGTCCTACCAGCATGTTTGATTACTACATCAATTGTTGTAGCTTGTGCATCAATTGCATTTTCTACCAATTCTTTGATGACAGATGCAGGACGCTGAATTACTTCACCTGCAGCAATTTGATTGGCTATATGATCAGGCAATAATTTAATAATATCGCTCATGTTTACTATTCTATTTTAAACCTTGCACTAGGCAAAATATAACTAACTTATTGAATTCCCTTAAGTAATAATCCAAATCGAACGAATTCAGTTAGCACATGCTTATCTTTTTTAAATAGTATACTTCCTTTAAAATCCAACGTGTTTTTGGATTGAGTTACAACAATTGAAGAGTTTTCGATTGAACCAAACAATGTTTTAGTTGCTGCGTAAGGAGGCATCATTTCTAAGAATGAAATGATAAATCCTGCACCTTTAATATCAGTCAATGCACCTAAATCACCCTCTAATTTATATAATGCAGTTTTAGAAGATTTTTTTATTAATTGTGCATTAGTTCCTAAAAACAAAGTTTTTGAATCGATTGACTTAATTTTATAAACTTGTGAACCTACATTAATTTGTTTTTCCGTTCTTTTAACACCCCAACCGTTAAGCTTATCAAGTGCTGATAATGTACTGTCTACATTATAGTTATCTTTGAAATTCAATAACAAGTCCATTTTTGGTTGTATGTAGAAACCTTGATCACCACCTTCTTCTAAGTTAACGCCTTGATAATTCAATGAAAGAGATTTTATTTCAGGAATTTTTACTGATCGTTTTTCTAAAATAGAAGCAATTATACGATTCCATGAAGGGTCAACTGCGTTGATTGATACATTTAAACCACGTGTTTGAAGAGTGTAACTTCCATCAGAAGAATAGGTGAATGGCTTATCTAAATTACCTTCCATTTTAATTTTTTGATCTTCAATCCAAACAGCTAATTTGCCTGTTCCAAGTGGGTTTTTAAAGTTTGGTGCATTAGTGGAAATAATTTCCATTACGACATCTTTATTTTCATTATTGCCAAATGGATTTACCCCCTTCTTGTTTAAAATATTTTGAGCAACTGATGAAATATTAGTTTTACTATTTAAATTAGTTGAAATGTATTGTATAATAGTTCCCACACCATCATGGTAATAACTAGCTTGGTTTTGACCAGCCAATTTCGAAACGTTCGCATTAAATAATTTATCATTATTCACGTTTACTAAAAAACCTATTAGAATTCCATCTTTTTGTTTTGCTGTGAAAATACCAATATCAGAAAGAAAGTTAATTCCCATTCTTTTTGCTTGAGTTGTATCTTTAAACATACGTCCAAGTAGGGTGTCTAATTGTGTTAGTACTTTATCATCTTTTGAGTCAAAAAGTAAACTACCAGCGGTTTTCTCTACTATTTTTTTTCCGTCAATTCGAATCTTAATCAAAGAATTTGTTGGGAAATAACTAAGGTTTTTATTTTGGTTCTCAGTTAAAAAAACAGAGGAAATATAAAATAACACCCAAACAACAAGTAGGGTAGTTAGCGGAATAAATATCCTGAAAAATAGAGATTTCTTTTGCATACGTAAAGATATAGTATCTTTGCAAATAATTAAAAGTTCATATGGGAAATTTTTTGTTTTTTGTAGCTAAATTATTTGGTTGGAAAATTGATCCAAACACACCTGAAGGAATCAAAAAAGCAGTAATTGTTGTTGGTCCACATACGTCTAATTGGGATTTTATCATTGGTAAAATTGCATTTATGAAATATGGAATTCCTGGTAAATTTTTAATTAAAAAAGAATTATTCTTTTTTCCATTTGGTTACTTCTTAAAAAAAATGGGAGGTATTCCTGTGGACCGTTCTAAAAACAATCGTTTTACAGATCAAGCTGTTGAATTATTTGAAAAACATGATTCGTTTTATTTGGTATTCACACCAGAAGGGACACGTAGTTATAACCCTAATTGGAAGAAGGGTTTCTACCATATTGCGCAAAAAGCAAATGTTCCGATTTACATAGCCTACATTGATTTTGCTAATAAAAAGGGTGGTTTTGATTCTCTATTTCAACCTACAGGAGATGTTGATGCCGATTTAAAAACAATCAAACGCATACTAAGTCAATACAAGGGTAAGTTTCCAGAAAATGGAATTAAAGCAGATGATTAAACATTAGTTTAAATCTTATTTTTTTAGTTGTCCTGTTTTTTTATTGAAACCGTAAGGACAATGCTTACAGCCATTTTTACAACAATAACCACGTTTTAATAAGTATTTCTCAGTGAAAACTATATATCCTTCAGGAGTGGTATAGAATTCGTCTGGTTCAAGTTGTGTTCGCTTGGAGAAGCCGGAAAAATCGTCGCTCATAAGTATATTTGTTATCCGTGAACGGTTTCTGTTTTTCCGTAATTTCGAATTAGTTGGTCTTCAAATGCGATCCATTCTTGCCAACGTTCTTCAACTTTTACTCCCTTCCCATATTTTCTTGCAAAGCCTAAAAAAGTTGTATAATGACCTGCTTCACTTATCATTAAGTCACGATAAAATTTAGCAAGCTCTTCGTCTTTGATATTTTCTGATAAAACCTTGAATCTTTCACAACTACGCGCTTCAATCATTGCAGCGAATAATAGGCGATCAACTAATGCGTCTGTACGACTCCCATCTTTTTTCATGAAGCGAAAAAGTTCATTTACATAGTGATCTTTTCTTTCTCTTCCTAAGGTATAACCACGTTGCTTTATTATCTCGTGTACCTGTTGGAAATGATCTAATTCTTCTTTCGCTATTGCTAATAATTCAGTAACTAACTCTTCAATTTCAGAATTATATGCAACCAATGATATGGCATTAGAAGCAGCTTTTTGTTCACACCAAGCATGGTCAGTAAGTAATTCTTCAATATTCGATTCTGCGATGTCAACCCATCTTGGGTCGGTAGTAAGTTTTAATCCCAACATCATAGCTTAGCATTTTTTTCTCAAAGGTAAGAAAAATGACCTATAAAATCTTTCTTATGTCTAATGAAAATAGCTTAAATTTGTGCTATGCAAGATACATTTAAACATAAAGGGTTACGTAAATTATTAATAGAAGAATTACGATTAAAAGGAATAAAAGATGAGCGTGTATTAGATGCTTTTTTTGAAGTTCCAAGACACTTTTTTTTAGATTTAGCTTTTGAAAAACAAGCCTATTCTAATACAGCTTTTCAGATTGGAGCAGGACAAACAATATCACACCCATTTACAGTTGCTTTTCAGACAGAATTGTTAAAACTTAATAAAGGGGAGAAGGTATTAGAAATTGGTACAGGTTCTGGTTTTCAGACTTCCATTCTTTGCACAATGGGGGTTAAAGTATTCTCAATTGAAAGACAACGTGAGCTTTTTATCAAAGCAAAAAAAATTGTAGCGGAAGTTTTAAAATTAAATGCTAAGTTGTTTTACGGTGATGGATATAAGGGGAGAGTGGTCGATGCTCCCTTTGACAAGATTTTGGTTACATGCGGTGCCCCATATGTACCTGAAACTTTATTAGAGCAATTAAAAGTAGGGGGGATCTTAGTAATTCCTCTTGGTGATGGAGATGTACAAGCTATGAAACGAATAACTAAAATTTCTGCAACAGAATATCAAACAGAAGATTTTGGGGATTTTAGTTTTGTTCCGATGTTAGAAAATACCAAATAAATACTAAACTCTATGACACTCAATAATCGAACTAAGAATTAACGTCGTCTTGGTTTGTTTTATCGTATTTACCAATCGGACCTCTTTTGTGGATGATTAATCCATTTAGAAAATTACGAAGAAATTGGTCACCACAGTTTTTGTATTTTGGGTGATCTTCTTTTCTAAACAATGCACCCAATTCACTTTCAGTAACCTTAAAGTCAACTAACTTCATTATTTCAATAATCTCGTCATTTCTAAGTTGTAATGCTACGCGTAATTTCTTTAGGATATCGTTGTTTGTCATAATACAATGAATTAAGTTGTTTTGTAGTTTAATTATTCAATATCAAACTCAAAAGGCTACCCGAAAGTAGCCTTTTATTATTTATTTAGAAGAAGATTAAGCTAATACACCTAATACTTCAGCCATTTTTTTACCGATTTCAGCTGGAGAATCTACAACATGGATACCACACTCACGCATGATACGTTTTTTAGCTTCAGCTGTATCATCATGTCCACCAACAATAGCACCTGCGTGACCCATTGTTCT
>CANGHE010000198.1 GCA_947453545.1 Flavobacteriia bacterium | reverse complement strand
TTGCACCTAACAGCGTAATATTAAACTGGACAGCGTCTCTTCCAAAAACAGAGCGTTTGTTAAGTGAGCAACGTCGTGTTTCTACAATTTGTTATAAATACAACGAGGAGGATTACGATTATCTTAGCGAAGTATCTGATGATGATGAGAAAATGGAAAAGAAAATCGATTGGGTAGCTTTCAAACAAAGTTATTTTTCGACTATTATGAAACCTGGACAAGGATTCAATCCAGAAAACTCATCTTTGAAAATCACGAACTTCAAAGAAGGTCATCCTAAATTCCACACACATATCAAAAAATATACTGCTGCCTTGAATTTAGCAATTACTTCTGCTGGTTCTGGAAATGCAAAAATAAACTGGTTCTTCGGTCCAAATGACTATGAATTATTGAAATCATATAATTCTCATTACGAAGACATTATCAACTATGGTTGGGGATTATTCCGTTGGATTAATATTTATGCTATTCAACCAATGTTTAACTCTTTCGCTGGAATGGGTATTGGATTAGGAGTAGTTATTTTATTAATCACTATTATCTTAAAATTATTCTTAACGCCAATTCAGTGGAAAATGTACGTTTCATCTGCTAAGATGCGTATCTTAAAACCAGAGATTGATGCCTTAAACGCGAAATTCCCTAACAAGGAAGATGCAATGAAGAAACAAATGGAAATGATGGCTTTATACCGTGAAAGTGGTGCTTCTCCCCTTGCAGGTTGTATTCCAATGTTAATTCAGATGCCGATATTACTAGCAATATTCCGTTTCTTCCCGGCTGCTTTTGAACTACGTCAAAAACCTTTCTTATGGGCGGAAGATTTATCATCTTACGATTCTATTTATGACTTCGCATACTACTTGCCTTTCTACGGTAATCATATCTCTTTGTTCACTTTGTTAATGTCAGCTACTACACTTGTGTATACATACATCAACAGTGGTAATGTAACACAACCACAACAACCAGGAATGCCAAACATGAAAGTAATCATGTATATCTTCCCTGTTATGATGATTTTCTTCTTTAATAATTATTCATCAGGATTAAGTTACTATTACTTTATATCTACATTGATATCAATTATTATCATGCTTGCTATCAAAATGTTCTTCGTTGATGAAGATAAATTGAAACAAAAAATGGCAGCTAAGAAAATGGCAGCAACAGCACAGCCTAAGAAAAAATCGAAATTTCAAGAACGTTTAGAGCAAATGCAAAAAGCGCAGCAAGATCGTTTGAAAAAATAAAAATTAGTATTCATACAGAGAAAGGAATTAGCAATAATTCCTTTTCTCATTTACACACTTTTGAAAATGAAAAATATCGCAGTTATTGGTTCAGGAACAATGGGTAATGGAATTGCTCATACCTTTGCACAATTTGGATTTAAAGTAGCTTTAATTGATATTTCTGAACAATCACTTCAAAAAGGATTGGCTACTATTACTAAAAATTTAGATCGTCAAGTAGCAAAAGAGACGATCACGGAAGTGCAAAAACAAACTACATTAGACAATATAACAACTTATACATCTATTGAGCAAGGGGTGAAAAATTGTGAATTAGTTGTAGAAGCAGCAACTGAAAACATTGAATTGAAACTAAATATTTTCAGAGACTTAGATAAATTTGCTCCAGAAAATGCAATTTTAGCAAGTAATACATCTTCTATATCCATTACAAAAATTGCTTCTGTTACCAACCGTCCAGAAAAGGTGATTGGAATGCATTTTATGAATCCAGTACCTGTAATGAAATTAGTAGAAATTATCCGTGGATACAATACTACCGATGAAGTTACTGCTACTATTTTTGAAATTTCAAAACAATTAAATAAAGTTCCAGTAGAAGTAAATGATTATCCAGGATTTATAGCTAACCGTATTTTGATGCCAATGATCAATGAGGCGATTGCATCTTTGTATGAAGGTGTAGCGGGAGTTTATGAAATTGACACGGTTATGAAATTGGGTATGGCACATCCTATGGGACCTTTGCAATTAGCAGACTTTATTGGATTGGATGTATGTTTAGCTATACTAAAAGTACTTCACGATGGTTTTGGAAATCCAAAATATGCACCATGTCCATTGTTAGTCAATATGGTTACCGCTGGTAAATTAGGGGTTAAATCAGGTGAAGGATTCTACAATTGGACACACGGAACAAAAGAATTAGTTGTTTCTGAGAAGTTTCAATAATCTGCATGGCTAAACAAAACCCAATACGAGCTGTTCAGCGCAAACCAGTCAAAAAACAGGTTCGTACAACGACAACTCGCAAAAAATCGAGTAAGAAGAAAAAAAGTTCTTCTTCCTTTTTGATTATAACACTCATAACAAGTGTTGTTTTGGGTGCTGTATTATTTGCTTATCACGCTTATCAAGAGAAAAAAGAAGAGCGAACTATATCCGAATTTGTTCTCACGATTCCAGAAGGATTTGAGAGTGTTGGTATAGACGTTTCCCATCATCAAGGAGAAATTAATTGGAAGAAAATATTTGCCCAATCTCCATTAGATACCTTAATCGATTTTGTCTATTGCAAAGCAACTGAAGGTTCTACACATTTAGATCGAGAATGGGAAAACAATAGAGCACAATTAAACGAACTGGGTGTAATGAATGGGGCTTATCACTTCTTGAATCCGAATACCTACTCTATACCCCAAGCAAAACACTTTTTAAATCATTGGAAATCGCGTGAAATTGACCTACCACCTGTACTTGATGTAGAAACAGAAGCAAGTTCAGATAAGATATTGATTGCCAACATGTACGACTGGTTGGAGTATATAGAAAAACATACAGGACATCGTCCAATTATCTACACATCACAATCGTTTTACGAGACTAAGTTTCAAGATGAATTTGAGAATTATTCTTTTTGGATAGCAGCGTATTCTAAAAAGCCGAATTGTATACACGATAAGCGGATCATCCATTGGCAATTTACGGATCAAGGTTTAATTCCAGAAATCGATCATACAATCGATGTGAATGTTTCTAAACGGAAATTTTAACAAACAAAAAAAACGGATATTTCTATCCGTTTCATAAATAAAAACTTGTCAATCTAAATTACATTAACTCATTCAACTTGTGAATAAAATTCACTGCTGCGTCTTCAACTTCTGCGCGAATAACTGGAAAATCTTTTGCAGTTTTTGCATTATGAATTTTCTCTGTCATATTATTTCTAAAAGTAATAACTTCTTCAATTAATTCGTTAGTAACTTGAGTTTTAGTCTCATTATACAATTGAACACTGAAGCACTCTTCTACTACGTCAAAGACCATTTTGTTTAGATCCTTTTTAAAATTTCTTTTGCTAGCCATTTTTAATTGTTTTTTATCAAAGATAAAGTATTTATCAGGAAATTGAAAATTTATAAGCCATTAATACAAATTCATTCTAATGTTACCTTTTTGAAATTTTGTTATTGGTAATAGTTCTTTGAAGATTACATTTAAACCGATCGATTCCTTCCACACGTTTTTTCGTGTGTTTCGTCTGGCAATTTTCAACACGTTCTCTCCACAAACGGTAACTTGAAAATTTTAATTCCTTTTTCATCAAGGCTTTTACATCGGCTTCTGCTAGACCAAACTGATATTGAATAGCATCAAAGGGAGTTCGATCTTCCCAAGCCATTTCAATAATTCGATCAATTTCTTCTGGTTGTAGTATCATTTTCATTTCTTACATTTTTGACTGCAATATTTCACATCTTCCCATACTTTCTCCCATTTTTTTCTCCAAGTGAAAGGACGACCACAGGTTAAACAACTCTTTATGGGTAAATGTTGCTTTTTAACACCTTTCATAGCTAATTATGGTTTTGCATAAGGAAATCTCACTCCCTTATTCACTGTATGGTAAGTATCCAACCCTGAATTTGTAATCGATGTAGCAGCAACTAAATCCACAAAGCCATCTTGTTGAATAATATCAGTTGGTAGATAAATTTGTACGATTTCTCCGATGATAAAAAGCGTATTATTAATTGTAAAAGGTACCTTTTCTTTGAAATTCATCGCTATTTGAATAGTTGATTCACCAACAAATGGTGCATAAAAATCACCTTTGTATTCAGGAGTTAATCCTACAGCATCAAATTCAGAAACTTCTTTTGGATAACGAGCAGACGTTTGATGCGCTTTTTCAATAAAATCTGGTAATATATGATTTATGGTATAACACCCTGTTTCTACGATATTTTGTAAGGTATGTCGATCTACCGAATCCGGACGAACTACCATTCCAATTAAAGGTGGGTGCGCTCCCAAGTGTACAATCGAATTGAAAATAGCCAGATTTGTAATTCCAGTTTTGTCTTTCGTACCAATTAATGAAACTGATTTAAAACCTGTTAACGAATTAATAAAAGTAGCACGGAAACGTTTATCCATTTCCATAATCTCCTCAAAATCAATCTTTCTCTTTATTTTTTCCATAAATTGCGATATGAATGGTCTTTGTCGTAATCATTTGCTTGTTTATCAACGTTGAAAACTCGGTGTCCTCGAGGATCATTTCCTACCCCTGCCATGTATGCCCAATTTCCCCAATTACTACAAACATCGTAATCGATTAATTGTTCTTCGAAATATGCAGCTCCTAATCTCCAATCAACTTGTAAATCATTGCAAAAGAAACTAGCAACGTTTTGACGTCCT
>CANGHE010000197.1 GCA_947453545.1 Flavobacteriia bacterium | reverse complement strand
GTCCGTATGTCAAGTGCGATGTGCGTTTCTCCGTTGAGAGGTGCAAAGATAGACCAACTATTTGAATTAACAAGGGATTTCAACAATTATTTTTTAATAAAGTTTTATACTATTGAAAATGAATTGTTTAAACACAAATAAAAAATCCATCTTATTGATAAAACAATGAGATGGATTAAATAAAGGTGACCAAATGATTAAATATGTTCCTTAAATATATTATTTAACCACTTCAACATTGCAAACATTAATAAGGCGGCAATGCCTAATAATACAAAATTCACCAAAAAGAAATTCGCTTTATTCTCATAGCCATCCCACAAACTGCTTAATACACCTGATAATTTATTTCCTATTGACGTAGCTAAAAACCATCCTCCCATCATTAGAGCTGTTAATCTTGGTGGACTCAATTTTGAAACGAGTGATAATCCCATCGGACTTAAAAACAATTCTCCAATTGTGATTACTGCATATGAGGATATAAACCATAAAGGTGATGATTTAGTCAAACCATTATTACTAGTGTATACAGCAGCCACCATTACAAAACATGAAAGCGCAGAAATAGTTAAACCAAATGCAATTTTAGCAGGAGTAGAAGGTTCTTTCCCTTTTCTTTTTAAGAAGGCAAAAAATGCTAATATCAAAGGCGTTAACGCAACTACCCAAAATGGATTAACAGACTGAAACAAATTCGTGTTAAATAAATTCAATGCTCCACCTTCTTTAGGACGCTCTCGTTCAGGAATATTCTTGTAGTAAGGAGGGAAAGTAATATCTTTATGGTTCTTATCTGCAACTCTGAATTGATTATCCATAACTACAAAGGTGTCCTTAACATATTCATTCTTTTCTACCAATTTTAAAGAAGATAAAGTCGGAACAAATGCAGAAGGGATCTCTCTGTCCGTATATCTATCCGCCCAAGTGTTTAAAGTTGAACCATTCTGTTTGAAAACTGCCCAAAACAATATTACCACAGAAAAAATAGCCAACATTGCTGCTATAGGCCTCTTCTCTTCTTTTGGAGACTTTATATAAAGACGTCCATAGAAGAAAATAATAGGAATACAACCAAATAAGAATGCATCTGTTGAATGAGAACCTACTAATGGTTCAGGCAAGAAAAAAGCAATCAAACCAAATAGTATAGACGGTACTAAAATTACACCAAATATTTTCCATAAAGACATATCAGACTCCGAAGCAGGCTTAATCACATCAACATGCTTGAAATGTTTCGTTCCAATCCAAAAAATGATAATACCTATAAACATACCTACACCAGCAGCAATAAAAGCAGCACCCCAACCAATCATGTTATACAGAGCAGCACCAAAGAAATTGCAAACAAACGCTCCTATATTAATACCCATATAGAAGATATTATACCCCTCATCCTTTTTATCTTTATATGTATCGTTACTATACAGATTTCCTAAAAGTGTTGAAATATTGGGTTTGAAAAATCCATTCCCTAAAATAACTAAGAGCATAGATAAGTATAGCATATTCAATGAATGTACAGACATTAAACAATACCCTACTCCCATCATCAATCCTCCAATAGTTATGGATCTTCTATAGCCAAGAACTCGATCTGCCAACAAACCACCAACAAATGGGGTTAGGAATACAAAAGCGATGAAGGTTCCATATAAATCAGATGCTTCCGCTTCAGTCATACCAAAACCATCGACACTATCTTTTAGATACAGCGTAAAGATTCCAATCATCAAATAATAACCGAAACGTTCCCACATTTCAGAAAAGAATAAATAAGGTAATGCTTTAGGGTGTGATTTTCTCATAAACTTAATATTTGCGAACTATAGTAATAAAAAAAGCCTGCTCAATACGAACAGGCTTCAAAAATAAATTATAATTCGATGTTAAACAACCCCGTGCATCATTTTAGATAATTTACGAGAAAGTAAAAGCAATACCAAACCTAAAGCGATTACGAATACAGATATAGACAGGAAGATTGTGTACGCCCCCATTACTTCTGTATACTTAGCAATAAAACCACCCAAGATATTAGCAAAGAAAGAAGACAACATCCAAACCCCCATCATCAATGAAGCAAGACGGATCGGTGCTAATTTAGTAATCATCGATAAACCAACAGGTGAAAGACATAACTCACCAATAGTATGAAGGAAATAAGTCAATAACAACCAAATTAAAGCAGCTTTTTGTTGAACTACTTCAGCGTCTCCAGAACCAGCAGTTTTCACTTCAAACGTAGCCATAATCATAAACAAGAAACCTAAACCTAATAAAATCATACCTAAACTCATTTTAACAGGTGTGCTCATTTTAGACCCTAACTTAGAAGTAAAGAACCAAGCAAAGATTGGCGCTAATGAAACAATTAATATTGGATTAAAAGATTGAAAGAAAGTTGTAGGAATTTCCCATCCAAAAACAGTACGATCAATATATTTATCTGTATACAATGTCAAAGATGATCCAGCTTGCTCAAATCCAGCCCAGAAGAAAATCACGAAAAACGTTAAAATACCAATTACAGCTAAACGTTGTCTTTCGATTTTTTTCATTTGTGGATCAACAACTTCATTCGCTTTCGCCGTTGCAGCTTCTTTTTTCTCCTCTTTAGATTGTTTCTTTGGTTTTAAACCTATTTCTAATAAATATTTTTTCGCAAACAAATTAAAAAAGATTTGACCTAATCCCATACCAATCGCAGCAACTAAGAAACCGTATTTAAATCCGTAACTCAATACAATTTGCTTTCCATTTTCATCAACTCCTTTTACAGCAAACCAATCCTCTGCTAATACACCAATTACAAGTGGAGCTAATAAGGCACCTAAATTGATTCCCATATAGAAAATCGAAAAAGCAGCATCTTTTCTAGAATCACCCTCTCTATACAACTGCCCAACAATAGTAGAAATATTAGGCTTGAAGAAACCATTACCTATTACAAGTAAAACTAATCCAATTGCTAAACCTAGATGAGAATTCATAAAGAACAACACCAACTGACCAGCAAACATAGTAATACCACCAATTGTAATAGATAGACGCTGTCCTAAAAACTTATCTGCAATTAAACCACCAAATAATGGTGTAAAGTAAACAAAACCTGTAAAAAAACCATAAATTAAAGAAGCATCTTCACTTGGAATGTTTAATCCATTTTCAATCCACAATTTAGTCATATACAACATTAAGATACCACGCATACCGTAATAACTAAATCGCTCCCACATTTCGGTGAAGAACAACAAAAACAACCCTTTAGGATGACCGAAAATAGTTCCTTGAGCTTCAATTCTAGTAATTAAATCTTTGTTTGAATCCATTTTAATTTACAATTTTGAATTGTGAAAGTATAAAATTAATTTTAATTAATACCTTTCCCTTGATAAATAACAAACAATGTTCATAAATATACACACGCACCATCCAACAAATAAACATATTGAAATTGCTAATCTTCCAACTAGCCAAACGTCTATATTTTATTCCTATGGCATCCATCCAAATGAAGCAGATTCTACAACTGTAATTCCAACTAATTATATAGCTGAAAACATAATATCAATTGGAGAAATAGGTTTAGATAAACTAATACAAACAAATATTAATCAACAAATTAAAATTTTCAAAGAACAACTAATTATTTCAGAAGAACTAAAACTTCCAGTTGTACTACATTGCGTAAAAGCATGGAATGAAGCACACCAAATCAAGAAAGAATTGAACATTCAACAGCCATGGATATTTCATGGTTTTAGAAAGACCTCCCTACTTGATTCTATCCTTAATTCCAAGACAAAAATAAGCATAGGAACTGCAATTCTTTATGACAAAAAATTACAAGATTGTTTAACCGAAATCCCTCTTAACCATCTCTTTCTAGAAACCGATGATGATAAAGGAATTACAATAGAAGAAGTATATACGAAAGTGTCAACTATAAAAAAACTATCTTTGCAAGAATTAAAAAAAGAAATACACAACAACTTTATAAATACCTTTAAAAATGTCAAATTGGCTTGAAAGAACTGAATTATTAATCGGGGAAGAAAAGTTAGCTCGATTACAGCAATCACATGTATTAATTGTAGGCTTAGGAGGAATCGGATCGTTTGCCGGTGAATTCATAGCAAGAGCTGGTGTTGGTACTATGACCATAATCGATGGAGATGTCTTTGACCCAACAAACAAAAACAGACAGTTAACAGCACTTGATTCAACTATTGATAGAAACAAAGCCGTTGTACTCGCAGAGCGCATCAAAGAGATAAACCCAGATATTAAAATTAATATATTAGAAGAATTTGTACTTCCAGAACGAGTTTGGAAGATTCTTGAGGAATATCAACCTGATTACGTGATGGATTGCATTGATTCTGTGACACCTAAAATTGAATGGATAAAAGCTTGTTTGCGATTAAAAATCAAAATTATCTCTCATTTAGGCGCCGGAGGTAAACTAGACCCTTCGAAAGTACAAGTTGCCAAACTAGAAAACTCGAATAGTTGCAAATTAGGACGATACATTAAAAAGAGACTAAGAAGAGAAGGTGTGAACTTTAAACGAGTTAAAGCAGTATTTTCAAGCGAAGTTCAAATGAAAGAATCGTTAAAAATGACTAACGGTTTGAATTACAAAAGATCTTTCTATGGAACAATAAGTTATATGCCAGGTCTATTTGGTTTACACGGAGCAGCAGAGGT
>CANGHE010000196.1 GCA_947453545.1 Flavobacteriia bacterium | reverse complement strand
TATTGGGAACTAAAAACCCTTTATCGCGAAACTGAATTTACAGCTACGATTGATCGATTGAGAAGTAAAGATAAGGCAGAGAAAGGATTAGCTTATTTAAAAGAACATCCGTTTGAAGTTACGTCTTTTGAGCAAAAAGAAGGAAAAGAGGGTAACCCACGTTTGTTTGATTTAACAGCCTTACAGGTAGAAGCTAATAAGAAATATTCTTTTACCGCTGACGATACCTTGAAAGGAATTCAAAATTTATATGAGAAGAAATTAGTAACCTATCCTCGTGTAGATACTACTTATTTATCGGAAGACATTTACCCTAAAATCCCAGGTATTTTGCAAGGAATGAAGCCGTATGAGAAATACATAGCTCCACTTTTACTTAAGCCAATTCCTAAATCAAAAACAGTTTTTGACGATAAAAAGGTTACCGACCACCACGCTATTATTCCAACGGGAGTATTGCCTCAGGGGCTACCTTTGAATGAGAAGCAAATTTATGATTTAATAGCAAAACGATTTATTGCGGTATTTTATCCAGAGTGTAAGGTTTCAAATACAACTGTATTAGGTAAAGTAGGTCAGGTTGAATTTAAGGCTACTGGTAAACAGATTATCGAACCAGGTTGGAGAGAGGTATATCATAATGACTCCCAAAAGCAAGCACAAGGTGACGATGCTAAAAAAGGGGAAGAGGAAGTTGTAATGCCTCATTTCGAAAAAGGAGAAAGTGGACCACACGTTCCTAAAGTACATCAGGGAAAGACTTCTCCTCCAAAATATTATACAGAAGCGACTTTGTTACGTGCTATGGAGACAGCAGGTAAACAAGTAGAAGATGATGAAATGCGTGAATTATTGAAAGATAATGGTATCGGAAGACCATCTACTCGAGCAAATATTATTGAGACATTATTTAGAAGAAAATACATTGAGCGTAAAAAGAAGAATGTTGTTCCAACTCAAACAGGAATAGATTTGATAGATACGATTCAGAATGAATTATTAAAGAGTCCAGAACTTACGGGTGATTGGGAACGTAAATTACGTTTGATAGAAAAGGGTGAATATGAGTTTGATACGTTCAAGCAAGAGTTGATTCAAATGGTGGATGAACTTACGCAAGAAGTTATTTTTAATTCGAAACGAGTAATCTCGATACAACCTGAAAAGCCAGTTGAAGTAGTTAAGGTTGCTAAGCCAAGAGAAAAAAAAGAAAAGAAAACGGAGAATCCTGAAGAATTACTTTGTCCAAAATGTAAAGCAGTTAATCTACGGAAAGGAAATACAGCCTATGGTTGTGCAAATTTTACTACTTGTGGATTTAAAATTCCATTTGGTTTAATGAATAAAAAATTGACGGACAAACAAATCGTTGATTTAATTACGACTGGAAAAACTGCAAAAATTAAAGGATTAGAAATGCCAGGAACAGAAAAATCGATTGACGCACGTTTTGTGTTAACAAAAGATTTCAGTATTGAGATAGAACGATAATGCAATGAAAATCAAGTTAATTTGTATCGGTAAAACGGGAAAAGATTTCCTTGTTGCTGGCGAAAAAGAATACCTCGACAGACTCAAACATTATGTACAAATAGAACGTATTGAAATTCCTGATATTAAGAACGCAAAGAAATTGACCTTCCAACAAGTCAAAGATGCGGAAGGAAAAGAAATTCTAGCCAAAGCAGGAACGACAGACCGCATTTTCTTATTGGACGAACGAGGAAAAACCTATTCTTCCGTTTCCTTCTCACAGTTTATACAAACACAGTTTAACCAAGGAGGAAAATCGATTGTGTTTGTTATAGGTGGTGCTTATGGATTTTCAGAGGAAGTATATGCTAGAGCTAGTGGAAAAATTTCCCTTTCAACAATGACCTTTTCGCATCAAATGATAAGGATGATCTTTTTTGAGCAAGTGTATCGCGCTATGACCATTTTAAATAACGAACCTTATCACCATGAATAACCAACATATTGTTGTCACTCAATTTGCTTATATTGGTCAAGACAAGCGTGGAACTACCGCAGAAATCTTACTTGATCGTAAAGGGAAAGCATTGTCTATTTTTCGTAAAAAAGACACAGTTTTTGGAAATCATTACCATACCGGTTCGCAAGCAACTAAAAATCCTGAAATTTTTTGGTTATTACATGGCGAATTGAAATTTGAATACCGTCACATCGAAAGCGAAGAGTGGATTGTTTTGGATATTGTTGCTCCTGTGAAAATTGATATTTATCCTAATGTTTTACACAGAGTGACTGCTCTTACAGATGCGTATATGCTGGAATTGAATAGTTTGCAAGAGCATATTGATGATACATTGAGAGCAGATTAATAAAATTATTATTTCTCCACTCTTTTTAATATATCTGTCATCATTTCAATTTGTACTTTTTGTATTTCTATTAGGTCTCTTTGTTGATGTAACATCAAATGGTCAATTTTTTCATGTAGAATTCTGATTTCGAGTTCTGATTTTAAGTTAATCATATAATCTTTTTTCGCTCGTTCTCTGTCTTTTTCTTCTTGTCTATTTTGACTCATCATAATGACAGGAGCTTGTAATGCAGCGATACAAGAGAGAATAAGATTTAATAGAATGAATGGATATGGGTCAAAACTGTTATTAGCTAAAACAACAATATTGATCATTATCCAAATGAAAATAAAGATTCCAAAAGATATAATAAATGTCCAACTTCCTCCGAAAGATGCAACTTTATCTGCTAATCGTTGGCCATAAGTGAGCGGATTGTTGGGGTTGTTTTCCTCAACTTTATCTGTAATGGTACTTTTATCTTTGAGTGTGTCTAGTACCTTTTGCTCCAGTGTTGTGAGTTCACCAATTTCTTTGGTTAAAAAATTACTGATATATTTTTCTCGGTACACAGCTAATTCAGTAAATGATAAATAATCATCTTCTTCGAAAGAGGGAAATTCTTCTTGGATTAATTTAAATATAGATGGTCGTATTAGCTTTCCAGAAATACCTTCATTAATTGGGTATTCAATTTGTGATATTTTACTCGTAAATGTTTCCATATTTTTCGATTATAACGAAAGTACCAAGAATTTTTGATGTGTAAAATGATAATTGATAGTTTTTCATATTTTAATTAAATGCCTGTATTTTAGTTATATATCCATTTTTAATTAGATATAAACGAATAACAATCGAAACCAAATGATTATTATTCAAATATAATTTCAGTGTTGACACAACTTTGCAATGTCGAAACAAACAGACACAAATCAATTATAGTATTCATTTTTAAAACAAAAACAAATGAGCAATTTAAGAAACAACGTGAAATTAATCGGACGAGTAGGTGTTAGACCAGAAAAGAGAGAAGTTGGAAATGGTTATACACTAACGCGTTTTTCGATCGCAACAAACGAGTCAATGAAGGATAAGGTGACTGGTGAGTGGAAAAATAATACTACATGGCATAATGTACTTGCTTGGGGTAAAACAGCAGAACGTATCTGTATGCAATTAGATAAAGGATCAGAGGTTGCAATTGAAGGTAAATTGGTTTCTAAGACCTACGAATCAAAAGATGGAGTAAAGCGCACAAACATAGACATTGAGATTAGTGATTTTGTGTCAATAGGAAATAAAGTAGATAATACGAAGTAAGTGGTAATTATAAAATAAAGTTGGTGTTATGAATCATGTTAATTTAATCGGAAAAATAAGTTCAGAACCGAAAGTGGTGCAGTTGATGAACGGAAAGAAAATAGCTCAATTTTCTATGTCGACACAAGAAACGTATTTAGATGCTGAAGGCAATACAAAAATTAGAAAACAATGGCATCGCGTTAGTGCTTGGGGAAGATGGGTTACAATTTTAGAAGAACTTGGAGAGAAAGGCCTAAACCTTGCAATTGAAGGAAGATTGATCTCAAGATTTTACAAAGCGAGTTCAGGTGAACGAAAGTTTGTAACGGAAGTTGAGGTAAATGATTTAGTATTACTGTAATTTAGGTACAATGGGACAAATAACATTAGTAGGAAATATGGGTGACTTCGCAAAGGTCACCCAATTTGAAAATGGGGCAAAAGTTGCTCGATTCAATTTAGCAACACATTATAACCCAAATGAGACGAAGTGGTATCGATTATTTGCTTGGGGTAATATTGCTCAATTCATTGAAAGTTTTGGCAGTAAAGGGAAGAAAATTGTAGTAACGGGCAATGTAGTTGAAAGGACTTATGTAACGAAAGAGGGTGAAACTAGGAGAGTGGAAGAGATTGAAATACGGCATGTTGTGGGTTTGTAGTTACAAACCCTTTACAACTTCAATTGTTTCTTTGATATGTTTTTCAGGATTAGTCTGACTATTAATGATATGGATTACTTTTCCTTCTTTATTAATAATGTAAGTAACACGGCCAGGAATTATCCCAAATAAATTTGCAGGGACTTTAAATTGCTTACGAATTAAATTATTTTCATCGGATAGTAAGTTGAAAGTTAATCTAAATCTTTCTGAAAATGCTTTATGAGAAGAAACGGAATCAGCACTAATACCAAAAACTTCACAATCTAAGTTGTTTAAATCTTGCATCGAATCTCTGAAAGAACAGGCTTCCTTAGTACAACCTGGAGTATTGTCTTTGGGATAGAAATAGATGATAATATTTTTAGTCCCAATAAAATCTCGCATATTGACTTCTTTTCCTTCTTGATTCAAAAGTGTAAACTCTGGACAATTA
>CANGHE010000195.1 GCA_947453545.1 Flavobacteriia bacterium | reverse complement strand
TTTGCACTAGAAAGTATGGAAGCTCCTACTGTATGGATAGTTGGTGGTGTAGATAAAGGAAATGATTACGCTGAATTGTTGGATTTAGTAAAAGACAAAGTAAAAGCAATTATTTGCCTTGGTTCAGATAATCAAAAAATTAAAGATGCATTCAGTGGTGTTGTAGAAACCATTGTTGAAGCAGGTTCTGCTATGGAGGCTGTTAGTTATGGGTATCGTCTTGCGCAAAAAGATGAAACAGTACTTCTTTCTCCTGCATGCGCAAGTTTTGACTTGTTTGAAAATTATGAGGATAGAGGTAATCAGTTCAAGTCTTCTGTACGCGCTTTATAAGAAAATAAATTGATAAAATATTTCGCATATCTAAAAGGCGACCGCGCTATTTGGGTGATTACACTCATATTACTTGCTTTTTCGCTTGTGAGTGTGTATAGCTTTGTGCCTATTCTTGTCAAGATAGAGGGGGGATCACCGTTTAAATATTTATTTAAACACTTGATTTACGTGATTATCGGGTTTATTGCGATGTTTTGGTTGCATAGAAAAGACCCATTATACTTCTCTCGTTTTGCAAGGTTAATTTTTTATGCATCTGTCGCGTTGTTGTTATTTACTTTCTTCTTTGGTACGAAGGTGAATGATGCTGGTCGATGGATTAGAATTCCGTTTGTCGGGTTAACATTTCAATCTTCTGACTTTGCTAAACTTGGGTTAATAGTTTATTTATCAAGATTATTAGTTAAAAAGAAGGATAAATTTGACTCTTGGAAAGAAGGTTTCGGACCGGTAATGTTTCCAATAATTGTGATTTGTGGCTTGATATTTAAGGATAACTTCTCAACAGCTTTCTTGTTGTTTTGCATTTCATTCTTAGTGTTGTTTTTGGGGAAATTTCCTATTTCGAAAATGATTGCTACAATTGCGGGTGGAGTTGCTTTGGCAGCATTAGTTGTTGGGTTACATTTATCTTTACCACAACTCAACTTACTTCCAAGGTACGAGACCTGGGTGAATCGTATCACGAATAAATTGGAAAACGATAAAGATGTAACAGCAAATGCGCAAGCAATGAACGCGGAATTGGCTATTTACAATGGTAAGTTTTTTGGTCAAGGAGTAGGTGATGGAAAATTGAAAGAATATTTACCAGAAGCATATGCCGATTTCTATTATTCGAGTTTTGTAGAAGAGTTTGGATCGCTCTCTGCAATTATTCTTGTATTCTTATATAGTATTTTACTATTTAGGATTATACGAATTGCTTTGAAATCGGATAAGCTATTTGAAACTTATTTGTGTGTAGGGATAGGTATTTTATTACTTACTCAGGCAACTGTTAATATGATGGTTTGCACAGGGATTTTCCCTGTAACCGGACAAAATATGCCGCTTCTAGCAATGGGAGGTTCTGCATTAATTATGACTTGTGTGGCAATAGGAATGATACAAAGTATTGCATATAGACAACAAAAAAATAATAAAATTGAAAGTGAGGCTAGTTAGCTGCTTTCTAATATATAATGACAATGGGAATAAATAAAGTAGTTATTTCTGGTGGAGGAACAGGAGGACATATTTTCCCTGCGATTGCGATTGCAAATGAAATAAAGGCAAAATATCCAAAGGCTGATATTCTTTTTGTTGGTGCAAAAGGTAAAATGGAAATGGAGAAAGTACCGAAGGCAGGGTATAAAATTGTAGGTTTACCTATTACTGGTTTCCAACGAAGGTTGGCTGCTTCCAATTTTGTACTTCCTTTTAAATTGATTTACAGCTTAATTAAGGCATTTTTTCTGTTGAAAAGTTTTAAGCCTGATGTAGTGATTGGGGTTGGTGGTTATGCGAGTGGACCAATTTTACGTGTTGCATCTTTTGCTTCTATACCAACCATTATTCAAGAACAAAATTCATTTCCAGGTAAAACGAATCGCATATTATCAAAAGTTGTCAATACTATTTGTGTTGCTTATGATGGGTTGGATAGATTTTTTCCAACAGAAAAAATTGTATTTTCTGGTAATCCAGTTCGAAATGAAATGGTTGAGATTGATGGAAAAAAGGAAAAAGCGATTACTCATTTCAATTTAGATCCATCCAAGAAAACGATTCTGATAATTGGTGGTAGTTTGGGTGCAAGAACTTTAAATGAGAGTTTGGTAAATGCACTTACTGCAATTAAAGATGCAAATGTTCAAGTAGTATGGCAATGTGGAAAGTTTTATTTCCCAGAATATGATAAACAAAGAAAAATATTAGCAGAGCATAATGTTCATTTACATGAATTTATAATGGAAATGGATTTGGCTTATAGTTGTGCTGATGTTATCATATCAAGAGCAGGAGCTATCTCCGTCTCTGAATTATGTTTAGTGCATAAACCTGTAATTTTGGTTCCCTCACCGAATGTATCTGATGATCATCAAACTAAGAATGCTTTGGCTTTATCCAATGTCAATGCCGCTATCGTTATCAAAGATGTTGACGCTCGTGATCATCTAATTGCAACTAGTATTGAATTAATCAATGATTCAATGAAATGTCAAGAATTGGTTCAAAATATAAAGCAGCTAGGGATTCCCAATGCAGCTGAGCGGATTGTGAATGAAATTGAAAAAATTACAAGTAAGTCATGAATACGAGATTAGAGTCATTCAAGAATATTTATTTCCTAGGTATCGGTGGTATCGGAATGTCTGCACTTGCACGCTATTTCCATTTGATGGGATTTATCGTGAAAGGGTATGATAAAACTCCTTCTCCATTAACTGATACTTTGATTAATGAAGGAATAGAAATTCATTTCGAAGATTTAGATTGTAATGTAAAAGATCTTGTGGGAGGATTGACTGATACCTTGGTAATTATTACGCCAGCAGTACCTAAAATGATGGGTGAACTTGTTTTTTTACAAGAACAAGGGTATACAATGTTGAAACGTTCAGAGGTCTTAGGACTTATAACACAAAATTCGAAGGGATTATGTGTAGCAGGGACACATGGTAAAACAACTACGAGCACAATGTTGGCTCACTTACTTATGTCAACTGACTTAAAATGTAATGCTTTTTTAGGTGGTATATCAACCAATTACAATACTAATTTTTTACCATCCGATAGTTCTGAATATACTGTTATTGAGGCTGATGAATTTGATCGGTCTTTTTTAAAGTTAAGTCCTTTTGCGTCTATAATTACTTCTACCGATCCAGATCATTTGGATATTTATGGGGATGCTAAAACTTTCCTTGAAGGTTTTCAGTTGTATGCAGATTTGGTTGAGGAAAGTGGATTAGTAATACTTAAAAAAGGATTGAATCTTACTTCGAAAGCAAAAGTTTGGTCATACGCTATTGGTGAAGAAGCCGATTTTAGTGCGAAAAATGTACGTGTTGAAAATGGTTTTCAATGGATGGATGTCCATTTTTTCGATCAAGTTTGGATAAATGTTAAACTTGGATTACCTGGTATTCATAACGCAGAGAACGCATTAGCGTGTGTCGCTATGTGTCATTTTCTTGGTTTAACTGAGTCAGAGATTAGAAATGGGTTAGAAACTTTTTCAGGTGTAAAAAGAAGATTTGAGTTTCATGTAAGAAAAGAGAATGTAGTTTATATCGATGATTATGCGCATCATCCTACTGAAATAGCTGCTCTGGTTAGTTCAGTTAGAATGCTTTATCCTTCAAAAAAGATTACGGCAATTTTTCAACCACATTTATTTTCTCGTACAAATGATTTTATGAATGATTTTGCGAAAGAATTGTCGAAAGTAGATGAATTGCTATTGTTACCTATTTATCCTGCGCGTGAGTTACCTATGTCAGGTGTAACGAGTGATTTATTAAAATCTAAGTTGACTTTGAGTAATAGTTTTCTTGTTTCAAAGGAAGATGTTCTTGAAAGGGTTAAAAATATACAAGAAGGGGTGCTTGTTACTATTGGTGCAGGTGATATAGATCGATTAATTGGACCTATCACGTCTATCATTGAGAATAACTAAAAGTGAATCCGAATTACGATTGAGCTAACAATCGTAAGTTTTTATAATGAGTGAAGAAATAATTGAAAAATATGAAATCCTGGATTAAAATAACACTTAGTACCATCGTGCTCTTAGCTGTGGTTGTTGTGCTTTGGATTTCGAATACTAAGCAAAAAAACGTGAATACAAATTTGCCAGCAATACATATTGCTGTGAAAGGAGAAAATGCTTTTTTAACGGAAAAGGAATTGTATTTGCGATTAAAACGAAAAGGGTTGATTTTCAATGGTCAAACTAATAAAGAATTAAAAATTCATAAGATAGAAGCTTTTATTAAGAATATGACCGAAGTACTTGATTCAAAGGTATATACTAATTTAGGTGGTACATGGAACATAGATGTTGAAATTAGAAGACCTATTGCAAGAATTTTCAATAGATATGGAGATAGTTATTACTTGGATGAGTTAGGACATACAATTGCAACTTCTTATTTGTATACCGCTCGTGTTGTTGTAGTTACGGGTGATATTCCGGATAAAAAAGGAAAACTTACTGTGGATAAGATTAACAAAAACTTGAAATATATTGCAAACTATTCATTAGATGATATTTACAGAATTTCAAGATTTGTAGCAAATGATAAACTTTTCGCGAATCAAATTTGCCAAATACATAAAGAAAAAAGTGGAAAATACGTTTTAATACCAAGGGTTGGAGAGCAAAAAATAATTTTTGGAAGTGCAT
>CANGHE010000194.1 GCA_947453545.1 Flavobacteriia bacterium | reverse complement strand
TGGAATTTTAGTGAACCTTCTATCCAATGGTTTGATGGAGCAACACTCAATATCACAGAAAACATATTCGAACGCAACCTGGCACAAAACAAGGATGCTGTTGCTCTAATCTGGGAACCCAATGAGCCAACGGAAAAAGAAAAACGCTATACTTATCAAGAACTTTTCGAAGAAGTAAATAAATGTGCAAATGCATTGAAATCACTTGGAATAAAAAAAGGTGATCGTGTTTGTATTTACCTTCCCATGGTTCCAGAACTCACAATTTCTGTTTTAGCATGTGCACGAATTGGTGCTGTTCACTCTGTTATTTTCGCTGGATTTTCTGCTAGTTCTTTGGCTGATAGAATCAATGATGCAGAAGCGAGTTTGATTATCACTGCAGACGGATTAAATCGTGGAAACAAACAAGTAGCACTCAAGGAACTTGTAGATGAAGCATTGGCTCTTACTACAAGCGTAAAAAATGTACTTGTGTTGAATGTATTGAATACCGAATATACATTTAACTCACATATAGATGTACGTTGGGAAACACTTGTTCCAATACAAGAAACGTATTGTGCAGCTGAAGAAATGGAAAGCGAAGATTATTTGTTTATACTCTACACTTCTGGTTCAACAGGTAAACCGAAAGGAGTTGTTCACACCTGCGGAGGATATATGGTTTACACAGCCTATACATTTCTAAATGTATACCAATACACACCAGGAGATATTCATTGGTGTACCGCTGATATTGGGTGGATAACAGGACATTCTTACATTGTATATGGTCCATTGTTATGTGGAGCGACTACTGTTATGTTTGAAGGTATTCCAACCTACCCGCATGCAGGAAGATTTTGGGAAATAATAGATAAATATCAGATAAATCAATTTTTAACTGCACCTACAGCCATACGATCTCTTATGGCATATGGTGAAGAACCAATACAAAATTACTCATTGCACTCATTAAAGGTAATTGGAACCGTTGGAGAACCAATCAATGAGGAAGCTTGGCATTGGTATGCTGAACATATTGGTAAAGGAAATTGTCCTGTAGTTGACAATTGGTGGCAAACAGAAACTGGAGGAATTATGATTTCCGGTATTGGAACAATTTCACCTCAAAAACCAACTTTTGCTGGGTATCCACTTCCAGGGGTTCAGCCAGTATTGCTCAATCAAGAAGGTAAAGAGATAGAAGAAAATGAACAAGAAGGATATCTATGTATAAAAGCTCCTTGGCCTTCTATGTTACGTACAACGTATGGTAATCATCAGCGATGTAAAGAAACATATTTTTCTCATTATGAAGGATATTACTTTACAGGAGATGGAGCAAAGCGTGATGAAAACGGAATGTATCGGATTATTGGTCGTATCGATGATGTTATTAATGTTTCAGGACATCGTTTTGGTACGGCAGAAATTGAGAACGCTATCAATGAAAATGAATTAATTATAGAGTCAGCAGTTGTAGGTTATCCGCATCCAATTAAAGGACAATCCATTTATGCATTTGTTGTATGCGAACATACTCCTGGTAATCTAGTGGAAGCAAGAAAATCAATTGCAGAGACTGTTGCTTCGCAAATTGGAAAGATAGCATTACCTGAAAAAATTCAGTTTGTAAAAGGACTTCCTAAAACACGTTCTGGAAAAATCATGCGTCGTATATTAAGAAAAATAGCAGAAGGTGAATTGGAGAGTTTGGGAGATACCTCCACACTGCTTGATCCAAATGTAGTAGATGATATAGTAAAAAATAGATTGTAGATATTCTTAATTAACATTTATTTTAATCTTTTAAAAAAAAGAAATGTAAATTTTACATACATTGTGGTAATTATTAGGACAACTGGATGAAAAACTGCTTACAATTAATTGTACCCAAAATTCTTAGTTTTACACTAATAGTTATTCTATTCCTAAATCCAATATTAGTAATTGGAAAAATCCATACGCCCAATGAAGTAAAAAAAAATCACTTCCAATTTGATTGTAAAAAAGCAATCAATGATATTTCAATTAAGAATATTGAAATTGAAGAAGATGAAGTTGATTTAGAGTTCTTATCTATCTCATCAGAAACATTTTACAATTTAACTATACATCTTACCTCTGATAATCTTTTTCAAAAATATTCAGTAAATAACGAACCATACCATAATTATGTTGCTAGATGGTTATGGGTAAGACATATTATTATTTAAAATAGTCGTTAAATATCAACAACTTACTAAAAACAACTATTTTAAATATATACTTTATGAAAAAAATAATTAATTATACAGTAATGTCTGTATTAGCAATTTCGTTAATGACAAGTTGCGCTGTAATTCGTCCAGGAGAAATTGGAATTAAACAACGATTAGGAAAAATTGTCGGGGAGCCAAAACTACAAGGGATTAAGTTTTACAACCCTTTTATTGGGCGAATTATTCGAATGAATGTACGAACAGTCGAATGTCCAAACAGGCTTATTCTTCCAACAAAAGAGGGGTTAAATGTTATGGCAGATATCGTGTTACTTTACCATATGAAACCTGAAAAAGCGAATGATATTTATTTAACCTTTGGACGCAATTATCAAGAAGTGATTGTTTTAAGTAATTTCAGAGCAACAGCACGTGAAATAAGTGCACGCTATGAAACTAAAGAATTATATGCCACTGAAAGAGAAAAAGTAGAAACAGCAATTAAGGAAGAACTATCTACAGACATTGAAAAATATGGTTTCATTGTTGATGCTGTATTATTAAAAGACTTCCAACTTCCTGATCAAATGGTACAAGCTATTCAAGACAAAGTTAATGCTGAACAAGCTGCATTAAAAATGGAGTTTGTAATATTACAACAGAAAAAAGAGGCAGAAAGATTAATCATTGAAGCAGAGGCAATAAAAAAAGCACAAGACATCATAAATTCGTCTTTAACTGATAAACTATTACAATATAACAATATTGAAATGCTTAAGAATTTATCAAATTCACCGAATGCCAAAATAATTATTACTGACGGAAAAACGACTCCTTTTATAACTACTGACGGAAAGTAGGACTACTTATAAAAAAAATAGACGCTACTCGCGTCTATTTTTTTTATTTTAATTGTTTTATTTCTAATCCTATATCATATATATTATACAAAACCTTTTGTGTAATACCTTGCTCTAACATAAAATAGTAAGTTCCTATTTTGGGAAGTTTTCTTCTTTTAAACACCAACTGGTTTTCAACAATTGAACCTGTCTTCTTTCCAATCCAATAACCTTTCTCATCTGCAATCTTTAATTCAAAAGGTTCTCTAGCATATTGTTTATCTGGAGTTTTGGAATTAAAATAGATCCACACGTTGTTAAACGAATAATTAGTTGAGGTTCGGATTGTTAAAATAAAATCATACAACTTAGATGTATCCGTTACTTGAACTTTAAAAGTTGGTTTCTGTTTTCTTGACCAAGTATGATTTTTAAATGAAAAAGAAGATTGATAAAACGGCTGTTCTTCACAAGATGTAAAAAAAAGACCTAGTATAATACATGAAAAAAATAAAAAATTACGCATTTTGACTTGTATTTGTTCCTTCCGAAGGACGTTCAATATTTTTTTTCTGAGGTTTTCTACGCTTATTTTTCTTTGGGAAAGGTTTGTTTTCTTCTACAGCTGTTCCAACCACTACATTATCTAATCGTTCTTTCGGAATATCTCTATTTACTTTTTGTGGTAATGGCATAGTAGTACCTCCTTCTACTTTATTCGATTGATTTACAGGACGAGGATTTGGTCTATTTGGTTTCTTGCCTTTTTTCTTAGAAAAATTTGTATCAAAACGATTAAGACTATCTTGTCCAACCACATTCGAATACGCAGGTTCAGCTACTACAACTTCTTCTTTAACAAATTCTTTTAAACTTGCTGGTTTAACTTTCTTTGCGTTTAAATCAATTATTTCTTGAACACGTTCAGGAGAAAGTGCAACAAACTCACCGCCTTCTTGCGTAAAAAACATTAAACGTTTAAAAACATCTGTTTTGACATGAAAAGAAGTTCCTTTTTCTGTATATAATTTAGTTTCAGCGGGAGGAAAAGATTTGATTGCGTCTAAATACATATCTAATTCGTAGTTCAAACAACATTTCAATTTTCCACATTGTCCTGCTAATTTTTGAGGATTCAATGATAATTGCTGATAACGCGCTGCAGATGTAGAAACAGATCTGAAATCAGTTAACCAAGTTGAACAACACAACTCACGACCACATGAACCAATACCTCCTAGACGAGATGCTTCTTGACGTGAACCAATTTGACGCATTTCAACGCGGATTTTAAATGTTTCCGCCATATCCTTAATTAACTGACGAAAATCTACACGTTCATCAGAAGTGTAATAAAAAGTAGCTTTACTCAAATCACCTTGGTACTCCACATCTGATATTTTCATATCAAGATTCAAATTCACAGCCAAGGTACGGGATTGATACATAACTTCTTTCTCAAGCTCACGCGCTTGTTTCCATTTCTCAATATCTTCCTGATTAGCAATTCTATGAATAGCTGGTGTTTCTAAGTTTTTTGGATTAGAAACTTTTTTATTTACCTGAACTCTAGCTAATTCACCAACAATAGAAACAACTCCGATATCATACCCTGGACTAACATCCACAACTACAACATCACCTACTTGTAAAGAAAGATTTTTACCGTTTTTGTAAAATGCCTTTCTACTGTTTTTGAATCTTACTTCAACTATATCGTATGCTTTCTGACCATTTGGCAACTGCATGTTAGCCAACCAGTTAAAAACACCTAATTTATTGCAACCACCAGAACTACAGGTACCGTTA
>CANGHE010000193.1 GCA_947453545.1 Flavobacteriia bacterium | reverse complement strand
TCAACATCCACATGAGTTAATTACCTATGGTGGAAATGGTGCTGTATTTCAAAATTGGATACAGTATCGTTTGACGATGAAATATTTGGCTGAAATGACTGAGGAGCAAACATTGGTGATGTATTCTGGCCACCCAATGGGATTATATCCTTCTCATAAAGATGCACCAAGAGTAGTTGTGACAAATGGAATGGTTATTCCTAATTACTCTAAACCAGATGATTGGGAGAAAATGAATGCGTTAGGTGTTTCTCAATACGGACAAATGACTGCGGGTTCCTATATGTATATTGGTCCACAAGGAATAGTGCATGGAACTACGATTACTGTTTTGAATGGATTTAGAAAAATCAAAAAATCACCTGCGGGATCATTGTTTGTTACATCTGGATTGGGAGGTATGTCTGGAGCACAGCCTAAAGCTGGTAATATTGCTGGTTGTGTGACCGTTTGTGCAGAGGTAAACCCAAAGATTACAAAAATTAGACACGAACAAGGGTGGATTAATGAAGTGATTGATGATATCAATCAATTGGTTGTTCGTGTAAAAGAAGCGCAAGCTAATAAAGAAGTTGTTTCTATTGCATACTTAGGAAATATTGTTGATGTTTGGGAAGCATTTGACACTCAAAATTTACATATTGATTTAGGTTCGGATCAAACATCCTTGCATAATCCATGGGCAGGAGGTTATTATCCTGTTGGACTGACGTTTGAGGAATCTAACGAATTAATGGCTACCAATCCTGAAGAATTTAAACATAAAGTTCAAGCGACCTTAGTTCGTCATGCAGCAGCAATCAACAAACATACTGCAAAAGGAACTTATTTCTTTGATTATGGAAATGCCTTTTTATTGGAAGCTTCGCGTGCAGGAGCGGATGTGATGGCACCAAATCAGATTGATTTTAAATATCCATCGTATGTACAAGACATCATGGGACCTATGTGTTTTGATTACGGATTTGGACCGTTCCGTTGGGTATGTGCTTCAGGTAAACCAGAAGATTTAGCAAAAACGGATGAAATTGCTTGTCAAGTTCTAGAAGAATTAATGAAAACAAGTCCTGACGAAATTCGTCAACAAATGGACGACAACATAACTTGGATTAAAGGGGCACAACAAAATAAATTGGTTGTTGGTTCACAAGCGCGTATATTATATGCTGATGCAGAAGGAAGAATGCGTATTGCAGAAGCATTCAACAAAGCTATTGCTGCTGGTCAAATTGGTCCTGTAGTTCTTGGTAGAGATCACCATGATGTATCTGGAACAGATTCTCCTTTCCGTGAAACTTCCAACATTTATGATGGTTCTAAGTTTACAGCGGATATGGCGATTCAAAATGTGATTGGCGATAGTTTCCGTGGTGCGACTTGGGTTTCTATCCACAATGGAGGTGGAGTAGGTTGGGGAGAAGTAATTAACGGAGGATTTGGAATGTTGTTAGATGGTTCTGATGATGCAGACAGACGTTTAAAATCTATGTTGCATTGGGACGTTAACAATGGAATTTCTAGAAGAAGCTGGGCTAGAAATGAGGGAGCTATCTTTGCGATTAAACGCGCAATGGAACGAGAGCCATTGTTGAAGGTTACGATTCCTGAGTTGGTGGAATCAGATATATTGGATAAGTTGTTTATGGAAGAGAAAGTATAAAACTTTTAACTATAAAATTTTAGGGCTGAATTTCAGCCCTTTTTTATGTCTTCCTTTTTTTCTTCTTAGCTGCAGGGAATAAAATATTATTCAAGATCAAGCGATAACCTGGCGAATTTGGATGAAGATTTAAATCTGTTGGTGGGTCTTGTACCATATGTTGGTAATCTTCAGGATCATGTCCTCCATAGAAAGTCCAAGTACCTTGCCCCATTTCACCATGTACATATTTGGCGGTTCCTAGTGCTTTGTTTTCCCCTAAAATAAGTACGTTAGATTTGATGAATTGTTTTTTGAAGTCCGTTGTTTGCCCCATGAAATCATCAATTAAATCACTATGACATTGGGTTAACATCGTTGGAATTACGTCCCATTTTGCGGAAAATTCAAACAAAGAAAATTTATCTATTGCAGCTGATTTATGTAATTGAGTCCCGTCAATGTCAGAATATTCATATACATACGGATTGCGTTCGAGATTAAATTTTTCGAAGGCAAAAGTATTGTTGTAATCTAATTTTTGTTGACAGTTAGGATCACTTGGATCGCCATCAAACATTTCTTCACAAATATCAGTATCGTGTGCTGCTAAAGCAATATCAAAACTATCTGTTCCACTACACATAGTAAAAAGAAAACCTCCCCCTAAAACAAAGTTTTTTAAGTTTGTTGCAACGGCTAGTTTCAATTGAGAAACTTTTCTAAATCCGAGCATTTTAGCATCTTTTTCAGCATCTTCTACTTGTTGTTGGTACCAAGCAGCGCTTTTATAGTTTGCATAAAATTTACCGTATTGCCCAGTGAAATCCTCATGATGAAGGTGTAACCAGTCGTATTTTGGTAGTACACCCATAACGATGGCAGAATCATAAATTTTATCATACGGAATTTCAGCATATTCCAAGACAAGCGTTACAGCGTCATCCCAAGGTTGTTTTCCTTTTGGTGTGTATACAGCAATTTTAGGTGCTTTTTCCAATTGAATTATCTCTTGATTAACATCAGGATTAGCAATTTGGTTTCGTATTCCATTGGCTTGTCCATCGTTAATGACTTCATAACGAATTCCTCGGATTGTTAACTCTTCTTCGATTGTCACACTATGAGGGCACATGAATGAACCACCTCTGTAGTTAAGTAACCATTCAATCGTTAACTGATTATTTAGCATCCAATATGCAGCTCCATAGGCTTTGAGATGATTTGTTTGTCCTTTATCCATTGGGATAAGGATATTAGAAGCAATTACTTGTAATTGAATTAAAAGAAGGACAACTAATACACGTATTTTTTTCATTTCAGAATTAAAATGGAACTTCTCCACTATCGGATCTTAAATCAAAAGAATCATCATCATCTTGATTCATTTTACTTTGAATGGTGTAAATTCCAGCAGCTGGCGCCCCACTTTCAAAAGCGGTGTTTACTCCCATTGCACTTCCTCCCATCGGTTGGAAATCATCACCAAAGGAATCAAAGTTATCAAAACGGGCGTACTCACCAATGAATTTAAGTCGAACAGAATCTGTGGCACCATTTCTATGTTTTGCAACAATAATTTCACCAACACCAAGATTCGACTCTCCTTCTTCGTTGGTTAAAATTTGGTAGTATTCAGGTCTATATAAAAAAGAAACTATATCGGCATCTTGCTCAATCGCACCTGATTCACGTAAGTCGGATAATATTGGTTTTTTGTCTCCCCCTCTTGTTTCTACCGAACGACTCAACTGAGATAAGGCAATTACAGGAACATTTAATTCTTTAGCAATCTCTTTGATAGAACGTGATATTGTAGAGATTTCTTGTTCACGATTTCCAGATCCTTTACCACCACCGGCAGTCATTAATTGTAAGTAATCAATGATTACTAATTGAATATCATATTGACTTTTTAATCGTCTACATTTTGCTCTTAAGTCGAAAACACTTAAACCAGCAGTGTCATCGATGTAAATTGGAGCCGTAGCTAATTTAGAAATTCTTGTATGTAATTGTTGAAATTCGTGTTCCGCAAGATCACCTTTTCTTAGTTTTTCAGCACTGATTCTTGATTCAGACGCTATCAAACGTTTTACTAATTGTACAGAGGACATCTCTAAGGAGAAAATCGCAACTCCCATACCATAATCAACAGCTGTATTTCTTGCCATCGATAAAACGAAGGCTGTTTTCCCCATTGCTGGTCTTGCAGCGATTACAATCATATCCGAACGTTGCCATCCAGATGTTAATTTGTCTAAGTCTCTAAATCCTGTTGGAACACCTGAAATACCGTCTGTATTTTTAGATGCTTTTTCAATTTCTAATATCGCTTCACGTACAACGTTTTGCATTACGTCAACGTTTTTCTTCATGTTGTTTTCAGCGATTTTGAATAAATCACCTTCCGCTTTATTTAGTAAATCGAAAACATCTGTTGTTTCATCGTAAGCATCCTTCAAAACTTCAGAACACATACGAATAATTTCACGTTGGATGAATTTTTGAGATATAATTCGTGCGTGATATTCAGCATGTGCAGAAGAAGCAACACGAGAAGTTAGTTGTGCTATATATACAGCTCCACCTGCTAATTCTAGTTCACCTTCTTTACGGAGTTGGTTCGTTACTGTCAGTAAATCAATAGGATTCGTACTAGCAAATAATTCTCTTATCGCTTTGTATATGTAAAAATGTTTTGGTTCGTAAAAACTATTTGGAGTAAGTATGTCAATTGTATCGTTAATAGCATTTTTATCGAGCATCATCGCCCCTAAAACAGCTTGTTCAAGATCCACAGCTTGAGGCGGAACTTTCCCCAATTCGGGTGCATAAGCGGCTAAATTTGCTTTTGTTCTTGTAAGTGGTTTTTTAATTTTATCTGAATTCTCTTCCATACTACAAAGGTACATTATTCACTTCGAGTTACCCAAAATAGTAAATTGTATTTAGGATAATTCTATGAACAGTTTAATTGTCAATTTTTCGTGAAAACTTTATTTGGAAATTTCCAAAAAGTCATCTAAACTCTGTTCTACGATAAAATTTGGTTTTAGATACAAGGAAAGTTGATATTCTACTAAAATGCTTCTTATTTTTACAAAAAACAGATATCAAGATGCAACGATCGATAGTAACAACTGGTGATGGCTCTAAAACAATACATATTGAGGAATGGAATGAAAATTATCATTCAACACACGGTGCAGT
>CANGHE010000192.1 GCA_947453545.1 Flavobacteriia bacterium | reverse complement strand
TCTCACGGAGCAACGATTGCCATATTTCTTGCTTTGTGGTGGTTTTCGAAAAAAGTGGCTCACAAACCAATGTTGTGGATTTTAGATAGAATTGTAATACCTGCTTCAATAGCGGCGTGTTGTATTCGTTTGGGGAATTTAGTAAATCACGAGATAATTGGTATTCCTACTGATTTGCCATGGGGATTTAGGTTTAACAATGCAGGTAACGAGTATTTAGTGAATGGAGAACATGTCTTTAGACATCCAGCACAATTGTATGAAGCGTGTTGGTATTTAATGACATTTGTTTTGTTGTTGTTTATGTATTGGAAAACAAAAGCAGTAGAGCGACCCGGATTACTATTTGGAACGTTTATGATTATTTTATGGACAGTTCGTTTTGTGGTAGAGTTTGTCAAAGTGGAACAAACAGAGCGCGACGGAATTTGGATGTTGAATACAGGACAGCTGTTAAGTATTCCAATGATTTTTGTTGGAGTTTATTTTCTGTTGAAGGCGATTAATAAAGGAAGAGAATTGACCGATAAGGAAGCTTAATTCTAGCTGAATAAGAATGATGGTCTTTAAAAGTAATATTATAACAACCAGTTAATATTTATGAAAACAAAAACATTAAAAAAGAATAAAGTAAACGTAATAACGCTTGGTTGTTCAAAGAATACATTTGACTCAGAAGTGTTGATGGCGCAATTGAAGGCAAACAAATTTGATGTAGAACACGAATCAATGTCTGATGATGCTGAAATCGTTATTATCAATACTTGTGGGTTTATCGATAATGCGAAACAAGAGTCGATAGATACTATTTTACGTTATGCACAAGCAAAAAATGACGGAGAGGTTGATAAAGTATATGTTACAGGTTGTTTGTCTGAACGTTACAGAGAGGATTTGGAAAATGAAATTCCAGAAGTCGATGCGTTTTTTGGTACACGTGAATTGCCTCGTTTATTGAAAACATTAAAAGCAGATTACAAGCAAGAGTTGGTTGGTGAACGTTTATTGACAACACCTTCTCATTATGCATATTTTAAAATCGCAGAAGGGTGTGACCGTCCTTGTTCATTTTGTGCAATTCCTTTGATGCGTGGTAAACACGTTTCAACACCGATTGAAGATTTAGTTGCTTCGGCTAAAAGTTTAGCGGCAAAAGGTGTGAAAGAATTAATCTTAATTGCACAGGATTTAACCTACTATGGATTAGATATTTATAAAAAACGAGCGCTAGCAGATTTAGTTTCTCAATTGTCAGATGTTGAGGGAATTGAATGGATTCGTTTGCATTACGCCTTCCCTTCTGGTTTCCCAATGGATGTATTGGATGTGATGAATGAAAAATCGAATGTGAATTTTTATTTAGACATTCCATTGCAACATGGTTCAACGAAGATTTTAGAATCGATGCGTCGTGGTATTACACGTGAAAAAACAGAAGCTTTGGTTGAAGAAATTCGTGCAAAAGTGCCAAACATTGCAATTCGTACTACCTTAATCGTTGGATACCCAGGCGAAACGAAAGCGGAATTTCAAGAAATGTATGAGTTTGTAGAAAAAATGCGTTTTGACCGTTTGGGAGTTTTTACCTATTCACATGAAGAAAATACGCATGCTTTTAGTTTGGAAGATGATGTTCCAGAAAAAACGAAACGTGAGCGTGCGGATAAAATTATGGAATTGCAATCAGGTATTAGTTATGAGTTGAACCAAGAGAAGATTGGAAAAACGTTCAAGGTGCTTTTCGATCGTGTAGAAGGAGATTATTTTATTGGTCGTACAGAATTTGATTCACCAGAGGTAGATAATGAAGTGTTGGTTAAAAAAGAAGGTGATGTTTTTGTTCGTATTGGTGACTTTGCTAATGTAGAAATTACAAGTGCTGATCATTATGATTTGTATGGGAAGTTGGTGTAGATTCAAATCAGATAGACTTATTTAAATTAGTTGGCAGGTAAAAATGTATTACGAGTTTGATATCATATAAAATAGATTGTCAATTTGTTTTTTTAAAAATAAAAATAGAATAATTGGATGTTTTAAAATCAATATAAACCTGATTATGAGACTGTTTGATTATGAATTGAAAGATTGGAAAAATCGAAAAATACAAAAAAGAATAAAACTTAAAAGTAATTTGATAGTTTTACTAAGCATTGATCGGACAGTAATCCCACCAGTTGAAGGCAGGAAAAATTTATTGTTAATTGATAGTAACGATGATGTAATTTGGGTAGCAGATTTACCTTCTGAGAAATTTGACTCATATTATGATATGTGTAATAAAAAAGGAGTGTTAAATGCACATAGTTCAAATGGATTAAGTGTTAACATTGATATTAATAGTGGTGAATTAATTAACAAGACTATAGGGTATTAGTATCTTAATTAGGCATACGGATTTATAATGTTTTAATGAGTTTAATTGTAAAGTATAATTGGATTGATACTGAATCATTGGTGTTTATAGCCGGAATATTATTTATCCCATATGTTCTAATTTTTTTAAAGAAACAATTATTTAAAAGAAAGGTACTCCTTTATTTATTTATATTTTCTCTGTTTCTTTCAATAGTCGAATTAATTCATATTATATATTTTTCAAAAAAAAATCCTGATTTTTACTTGACATTATTTTGTCCATTTTTTGATATAATCATTTTACTACCATTTCTCTGATTGTTTCGGAGAATTAAGAAAAGAGATCCAAAAGATGTGCCAAGACAATTTATTCCTTTTAACGATGGTTTGTGGGTAGATCGTTTCTTTGAAATGACTTTACTTATATTTTGGTTAATCATACCAATTGGTTTGTTTATGTTTATAAAGTATTAGTATTCATTTTATTTATATTGAAAGTGAAAACTTATTTTTGATAGCATAAGATTATTTTTTTGAACTTAAGAGTGATAATTTGGATGAATTTTGGATTGAAAATTATAGGTCAATATAAACCACTTGATGGATTAAAAAGGACTGATTTAGTCCAATAGAATAATTTGTAACTATTGTTTATTATCCCTTAATATTCCTTGGGTGAAAGGAAAGTATTGCCTCTTTAAGGAAACGTTGGTCTAAGTGCGTGTATATTTCAGTTGTAGTGATTGATTCGTGCCCAAGCATTTCTTGAATGGCTCTTAGGTTGGCGCCCCCTTCGATGAGGTGCGTAGCAAAAGAATGACGAAAGGTGTGTGGGCTGATTGTTTTTTTTAGTCCAATGGCATTTGCTAAGTCTTTGATGATTGTAAAAATCATTACACGTGTTAATTTAGCGCCTCTGCGGTTCAGAAAAACAATGTTCTCGTTACCTGGTTTAATTGTTTGGTGGTTTCTTGTTTCTTGTTTGTAGATAGCAATTTCTTCTTGTACGGAAGGGCTTGCGGGTACTAATCTTTCTTTGTTTCCTTTTCCTATAACACGAATAAATCCTTCTTCAAAAAATAAATCTGAAAAACGCAGGTTGATTAATTCGCTTACACGGAGTCCACAACTATAGAGTGTTTCTAATATTGCTCTGTTTCGTAAACCTTCATTTTTAGATAAATCAACGGCTTCCATCAGTTCGTCAATTTCCTCTATCGTTAAGAACTCGGGTAATTTCTGACCGATTTTAGGCATTTCTAATAGTTCACTTGGATCGTTTTGAAGTTCATTTTCAAGTATGAGGAAATGAAAAAACTGCTTTATTCCTGAAATGATTCGTGCTTGTGAACGAGCGGAAAGACCAAGTTCATGTAATACAAATAAGAACGACTTTAAATCGTTTGTAGAAAGTTCTTCCGTTTTTAGATTGTTATCAACTGCAAAATCCATGAGTTTTTGTACGTCACGTTGGTAGGCGAGGACTGAATTTTCAGCTAATCCTTTTTCAATTTTTAAAAACGAAACAAAATTCTTAATATAGCGTTCCCAAGTATTCATGAAAGTTGGTTAAATTGAGCGTATGAAGATAGCAATTGTAAATGGTCCGAACTTAAATTTAGTTGGAAAACGTGAAACAAACGTATATGGGGTGGTATCCTTAGACGAATATTTGTCTGAGTTATCTTCTCAATCAGTACATGAAATTGTTGTTTACCAGTCGAATGTAGAAGGGGAGTTGATTGATTTTTTACAACAAACAAGGGTTGATGGAATAATACTGAATGCTGGTGGTTATACGCACACGAGTGTTGCATTGCATGATTGTGTTGCTGCAATTGATATTCCTGTGGTAGAAGTTCATATCTCGAACATCGCTGCTCGTGAAAGTTTTCGTCATGAATCATTGCTTTCACCAGTTTGTGTAGGGTGTATTTTCGGTTTTGGATTACCAGGGTATGAACTTGCGATTAATTATTTTGAAAAATCATTAAAATAATTTAATGTCTATATTTTTGTTTTTCAATAGTTTAATAAATAAATCAAAAAATAAATCAAAAATAATTACAAAAACACTTGCAGATACGGATATTGGTCTTAACTTTGCACTCGTCTAATACAAACAGACAATGATTCCGTAGCTCAGCTGGTAGAGCAATACACTTTTAATGTATGGGTCCTGGGTTCGAATCCCAGCGGGATCACTGAAAGCCACTCAATCGAGTGGCTTTTTTGTTTAAATCAACTCAAATTTAATGAATATCAGTGTTTTAGCAAGGTTTATCATTTTTCGATAAACTAAGTTAAATCATAATAAATCAAATTTTATTACAGTAATTCGGTTAGTTCGATTTTGTTGTAAATTTACTAACCGATTGTTGCCGCAATTGTAATCAAATTAATGAGTTAAGTATCTGTTTATTGAATGTTATATCGATAATTTTTTGTTTAATCGGTTAGCATTTTTAGTATGAAACACCATTCTTTTCGATCAATACCAAAAGTTGGGGACTATGCATAAATTTGGCATAATCTGAAAAGAAAAAATTCGACATTTCTTACTCCTCTAAATTGTGCTCTAAACGCTTTGATTTTTGCATTGAAAGATTCTGCTGATGCATTCGTACTTCTATTGTC
>CANGHE010000191.1 GCA_947453545.1 Flavobacteriia bacterium | reverse complement strand
TCCTGAGCCAGGATCAAACTCTCCGTTGTATAAAACGTTGAATTTTTGTTGAGCTCATTTTGTCTAATTCTACGCTGTTTCCTTATTTCCTAATAATTCAAAGAACTCTATTGTTTTATAAAAGAAGTCTCCTCCTCTTCATAATTTCGTAACACTCGTTTGTGTTCCGGGGTGCAAAGATACACACTTAATTTAATTAAACAAGACTTTTTTAAAAAAAATTATTTTTTTTCTAAGTCCGTATGTCAAGTGCAATGTGCGTTTCTCCGTTGAGAGGTGCAAAGATAGACCAACTATTTGAATTAACAAGGGATTATTGAATAAAAAACTTAATTATTTTTTAACATACAGGTAATCAACTGCTTATTTTATTAAAAAAATGATAATAATCAGTCTTTATTCCTGTAAGATGAGCTAATATCAATGCCTAGTTAGCATTTTCTTTAATAAAACTAATCTTTCTAAGTCTGGTGTACTATGTAATTTCATTGCTGTTTCAAGTGAAGTAGTGATTAAATTATCACCTGAAGACCCAATCATGACACTATGTTGTCCATCTAATAATAACTCTACAGCATAAGACCCCATACGCGTTGCTAAGATTCGATCAAAAGCTGACGGACTTCCTCCTCGCTGAATATGACCCAACACGGTTGGTCGCAAATCAAATCCTTCCAGCATAGGCGACACTTTATTAATCAATTCTAAACTTCCTCCTTCTTGCTCACCTTCCGCAACTATTATAATACTACTTCTCTTTCCTTTGTTCTGATGTTGTATTTGTGCGACCAACTTATTAAGGTCAGGAACTTCTTCTGGAATTAATACACTTTCCGCACCGCTCGCTACAGCCGCATTAATAGCAATGAAACCTGCGTGTCTTCCCATCACTTCTATAAAAAAGATACGGTGATGACTTGAAGCGGTATCACGAATCTTATCTACTGCACTAATAACTGTATTCAACGCTGTATCGTATCCAATAGTGTGATCCGTTCCATAAATATCGTTATCGATCGTTCCTGGAATACCGATAACTGGTATACCCATCTCTGAAGAAAGTATCGTTGCTCCTGTGAAAGTGCCGTCTCCACCTATAACAACAAGACCATCTATCTGATTTTCTTTTAAATTATTAATTGCGATGAGTCTAGTCTCTTTTTCCTTAAACTCCAAACAACGTGAAGAGCCAAGTATTGTTCCACCTGTATGTATAATATTATCGACATCTGAATAAGTCATTGCGAATAAATCATTATTCACCATACCCTTATAGCCATCGCGAATGCCAACTGGAACTATGTTATAAAATAAACACGTTTTAACGATAGCCCTTACAGCGGCATTCATACCTGGACTATCTCCTCCTGAAGTCAATAATGCTATGCGTTTCATAATATTTGTTTTAACTAAATATAATAAAAAAAGCTCGAAAATCGAGCTTCTTTAAATTGCAATGAAAACAAATTATTATTTAATTATATTAAAATTAATAATTTGATCCTCTTGATATATTGATTGAACCTTTAAAAAATAAACACCATTATCAACTAATTTTGATAAGTCAACATCTATTTTTCTATCAAACGTATTTAATTTCATTATTTCTTTTCCTGTTACGTCCATAAAAGTTAAATGAGCATCTAATGGAATATTTGTTAATGTAAACAAACCACTCGATGGATTTGGGAAAAGTTTTACCAATTCAGTTAATTCAATATTATCAGAAACAGAAAGTGACTTACCATTTTTATCAATAATATTACTTCTGACTGAACTATAAGACCCTCTCTTAGATGAATTGCAACCCATTTTATTTTCAATTCTTAACTGATAAAAACAACTTGCAGGAGGATTATTATCAATGTAAGAAAACGTGTTATTAGAAACTTGATCTAATTTGACATAATCTACTCCATTTTCAGATCTCCATATTTCAAAATTATCATAAACGAACCCCTCATAAGGATTCCAAAGTAAATTGACAGTTCCATTAACACCCAAGTTACTTGTCAAAAGCATTGTGGTATGATTACTGCTTATCTTTTCATTTCCACACGAATCTATAATTGACAACTTGTAGCGAGCAATTTGCTGAGATGGCTGACTAGTTGAGTCTACATATTCACTAAGATCTGTAATCGATTGTTCGTGAATCATATCATAAGTACTATTTGTACTATTTTGCTTATAAATACGATACTTCGCTAAAGTAGCAATATCAGAAAGGTCATTGTTCCAGATAAGAAGATTCTTATTGTTTAAAGTTGTGACCATACAAATATTCACAGACGGAACAGTTTTATCAACTATGCTAAATGTATCTGATTTAGCAACACAACCATTCTTATCTGTAATGTTTACAAAATAAGTGCCTTTTTGCGCAGAAGTTAAAAGAATAGATTGATTCGTACTTCCTGTTGACCATTTATAAGTCCCATCTGCTAATGCTTTAACTGTTACGTTAGCACCTTCACATAAATTAAGTGTATTGGAAAAATACAACGCATTGGATGGTAATACTTTTTTTGATAAACGAATAGTATCAGAAGTTGTCGTGCACGATTTGTACTTTAATTTTAGTGTATAAATTCCAGAATCAGAAACCAATATATTATCAAAATGATTCGGAAGTAATGAGCTGTTTTTATACCAATCGTATCGCGTTCCTTGTGGATTTAAGAAATTACTATTTGAAATTGTATTCACAATTTTTATTTGTTCATCACCACATAGAATATTCAAAAGAGAAGTTGAACCCACTTGTCTTTCCAATTGAACATTAGGAATTAAATTACTTACCACTACTCGATCACTAAAAGGACAACTTCTATAGGTAAATTGAACAGAATATAAACCTGAATAATCGGTTGTTATTTTTGGATTATAATTTGAATAATTCCCTTTATCACCAGGTATTGACCAAATTATGTTAGAGTACTTGCTTACATCCAATACAATCGGATTACCACAACCTATTAAAGAATCTGACAAAGGATTTGGTGGTGTAGTTATTACATATATAATTAAAGGTTTACTCTTCAAAATACATTTATCTTTTGACAACTCTAATTGATATGAACCTAAAGTATTTGTAGTTATATACTTCTTCGTTTCTGAAAGTAACTTATTGCCATCTTTATACCATTGATAACTATATCCAATGCTATAAGTTGTATCAATGGCACTTAAGAACTTACTATCGTTAGTATTACAAACCAATATTGAATCAGATAAATTTAAGGTTGGTTTAATTACCTGTATAAATCCTTGATCCGATAACGTACAGCCATTTTTACCAAAAGAAACTGTAATTGAATAATTCCCTGATTTTTTAATTGTATCCATTGATATAGTCTTACCATCACTCCACGCATATGAACTAAATCCAACTCCAGCATCTAAAACAACATCTTGATTACAAGCAACAAGCGTGTCTTGAATTGGATTAAATGGCAATTTAGAAGGGCTATCTACAGTAATTTTAACAGGTATACTGGTAACTTCACAATTCCCTTTTTTGACTTTTAATGTGTAAGTACCAGATTCCTTTGCTTCATAAAAATATTGATTGGCATTGGATATTAGGTTATTGTCATTATACCACTGGTAGTTATACCCTGGCAAAGATACTTCACCTAAAGTGTATGTAAACATTCCTGTTTTATCATCTTCATTTCCAATTTTCAACCAGGTATTATTATCACTAGAAACTAATACTGAAAATGTTTGTTTCCAATGATCAAAACCATCGATATTAACTACAATCCTATCAGTCGGTTGATTAAAATCATATTCAGAACCTAAATCAACAATTATAAAATGTGGATGATCTTTACTTGGCCCACCGAAATCACCTCGATTACTTGACCATCTGGAATATCCATTTCCATCAACTACAGAGAAACCTCCGCCTCCAGAATTTACTATAGTATTTTTTCCTAATGCTACATTCATACCTTTTGAGTATGCCTCTATCTCATATACATTTACTTGATTCGCATCAGCAGATGCATAAGATTCAAACTTTATATACCTTAAGGAAGAACGTTTATTGCTTTGCTTCATCGAAACACTATTTCCAAAACAAATAGTCGTATCCTTTTGGTTGAGTCCCGATTTAACAACATCTACAAATACACTATCTTTTGCCTTACAACCTATTGTTCCATACTCGACTGTAGCAGAATAACTTCCTGATTTTGTAATCGTTTTTGTTTGTGTTTTTAAACTATCCGACCAGAAATAGGATTTATAACCAACACCCGCATCTAAAACTAAATCTTTACCACAAGAAACAATTGAATCTTGGAATGGATTATATGCAGTGTTATTAACTGTTGGAGATTCAACCGTGATGTTAACAGGTGCGCTAGTAACTTCACAACTTCCTTTTGTTACTTTCAATCTATAACTTCCGGATTCAGATACAATATACGTGTATTGAGTTGCAGATGAAATTGGAGTGGTGTTTTTATACCATTGATAGTTTCTTATCGTTTCATATAAATTTAATCCATCCAGATTGTATGTTTTAGTACCCGAAGCCTGATTTTCGGAAATAATTTTTATCCAATTTATATTGTCTGCGGAAGTATAAACATTATAATTTAAGGTTGAATTCAATTGAAAACTTAAACTATTTATTTTGATTGTTGTTTCATATACCTTTCCTAAATCTAGTGTAAAATACGATGGATCGGTAACTGTTGAAGAGGTACCTGGAGTCCACCAACCGTTTCCTGCCCATTGACGAACAATCTCCTCTATACCCCAACCTTTATTTGCTGTAATCGCTTTATCCAATGCAACATTCGCTCCATTTGAAATTACTTCAATATGTTGTAATAATCTATCTGATGTACTCGAAGTAACTTCCATCTTTACAAAACGAATTCCTGGTTGCGTTTCTTTATTTGTTAATCTAACACTATTTCCAAAACAAATAGTCGTATCCTTTTGGTTGAGTACCGATTTAACAACATCTACAAATACACTATCTTTTGCCTTACAACCTATTGTTCCATA
>CANGHE010000190.1 GCA_947453545.1 Flavobacteriia bacterium | reverse complement strand
AGGACAAGTTTCCTGCATGTCCTCCAGCCTCTTTATTGACAGCAATTACAGCATCAGCACCTAACTCTTCAACCTTTAATGCATAGTTTACATCCGTTACATCACAAAAAACTTTTATACCATACTGATGTGCTTGCTCTATAACAAATGCAGGTGAACCCAATGATGTAATGATAAATGCAACTTTCTCTTCACAACAAATAGATAATTGATCTTTGTACAAGAAATTAGATGCGTTTACAATCAAATTGATTCCAAACGGTCCATTCACTTGACTTTTTATCAATCTAATAGCATCACGTAACTCATCAATTGTTCTATAATTCATTGCGGGTATAGCGCCTGTAATTCCTGATTTAATTGCCTCAATTATCATCTGTTCATTAGAAACCAAAAACATAGGAGCCATAATGATTGGATGCTGAATATTAAGCATCGTTTTGAGTGAATTTGAATTAGATTCCATATGAATTGAGTTTACGTTAAATATACCAAAAACAATTCAACATTATTTAAATCAAGAATTACTTCAATTCAAATTCTATTTCAAACTGTTTCAATTGCTTCACGAATTCATTATTCGGATCTACGCGCACGTTTTTAGATGGCAATTCGACTGAAAGATTATCTAAAGGATCAAATACAACAAATTTCACTGAACACTTACCTGTATTTTCAAGAAATAATTTATTCAAATCGGAAATCATAATTTGATCCAACTTCTTATTCGATACTTTCAATACTAACTGATTAGCCCTATTTTCACGCAAATCATGTAACAATTCCATTGTTTGAATAACAAATTCAGGATCTTTACGATTACGTGGTACTTCAAAACGCCCTTTTATTGTTAAGAAAGTTCCATTGACGAAATATGGTTTAAACTTCAAGTAATTTTCTTTGAATAGAAATAACTTAAATGAATCTGTATAATCCTCTATCGTTAAAGTACCAAAGGGTTCATTTGTTTTGGTCATTCTGTGTTCACACTCCGTTACAACAGCAGCCATCAAAAATTCTTTATTCAAAAATTCGTGTGGTGTACTTAACATCGAAACCTTACCATTGCAAAAAGATTCTATTTCTAACCTAAAATCATCCAATGGATGTCCAGAAATAAAGATTCCCACAACCTCCTTCTCTTTCGCCAACTTATACATCGATGACCATTCCTCTGCTTTTGGAATTTCTGGCTCTGGAATTTCTGTTCCTGAACCTTCACCAAACAAAGAAGCTTGTAAGGAATTTTCATTTTCTTGAAAACTATTACCAAAACGAATAGCATTCTCTAAAAACATTCTACCTGTTGAATCTTCTTTAAAATATTGTGCACGATGAACTGATTTAAATGAATCAAAGCCACCTGCATAGGCTAAACTTTCAAATGCCTTCTTCGTACACACACGTAAATTAACTCGTTTAGCAAAATCAAAAATCGAAGTATAATTGCCATTTTCTTCTCTTTCTTTGATTACTGCCTCTACCGGAGCACTTCCCATTCCTTTAATCGCACCTAATCCAAAGCGAATAGCCCCTTCTTTATTCACCGTAAATAAATAGGAAGATTCATTCACATCTGGACCCAAAACAGGTATGCCCATACGTTTGCATTCCTCCATAAAAAAGGAAACTGACTTAATGTCATTCATGTTATTGGATAACACAGATGCCATATATTCAGCAGGATAATTCGCTTTTAGATATGCTGTTTGATAAGCAATCCATGCATAACATGTAGAGGGAGATTTGTTAAATGCATATGAAGCGAACGCTTCCCAGTCTTTCCAGATTTTCTCTAATGCAGTTGTGTCGTGTCCACGCTCATTTCCTTGTTGAATAAACTGAGGACGCATTTTATCCAAGAGGTAAATTTGCTTCTTACCCATTGCTTTACGTAAGGTATCCGCTTCACCTTTGGAAAATCCTGCCAACTTCTGTGAAAGAAGCATTACCTGCTCTTGGTATACAGTAATACCATAGGTTTCTTTTAAATACTCCTCGCATGCATCGATATCATAAACAATAGGTTCTTCACCATGTTTACGCTTAATGAATGATGGGATATACTCTAACGGACCAGGTCTGTACAATGCATTCATCGCAATCAAATCCGCAAATACAGTCGGCTTCAATTCACGCATGTACTTTTGCATCCCAGGCGACTCGTATTGGAAAATACCTACAGTTTCACCCCGTTGGAACAATTCATAGGTAGGCGTATCATCGACCGGAAATTGATCCGGATCTAACTCAACTCCGTGTCTTTCTTTTACATTTTTTACAGCATACTTAATCAAGGTTAGGGTTTTTAGTCCTAAGAAGTCCATTTTTAGCAACCCTGCTTCCTCAGCAACTGAGTTATCAAACTGTGTACACCACATATCTGAATCTTTTGCCGTTGCCACTGGAACATATTGAGTGATATCTGACGGCGTGATGATAACACCGCAGGCATGTATCCCAGTATTTCTAACAGACCCTTCCAACTGTTTTGCCTGTTGTATTACCTTAGCAGACAAATCACTCCCTAAGGACAAGCGCTTCAACTCATTAGCAGATTGTATATCTTCCGTTTTATTTTTCAGTTTTGCACTTAATTCGGCATCATCTAGCGAAAACAATTTTTTTAACGATATATCTGGAATCAATTTCGCAATTCGATCGGCATCTGGTAACGGTAAATCTAATACACGCGCTGTATCACGAATGGATGACTTCGCTGCCATAGTACCATAGGTTATAATTTGCGCAACCTGATTTGAACCGTATTTATTAATTACCCATTCAATTACACGACCACGTCCCTCATCATCAAAGTCAATATCAATATCCGGCATCGAAATACGATCGGGATTTAAGAAACGCTCAAAAAGTAAATCGTACTTAATTGGATCAACATTCGTAATTCCAATGCAATAGGCAACTGCAGAACCTGCAGCCGAACCACGACCTGGCCCAACAGAAACACCCATATCACGCGCTGCCTGGCAAAAATCTTGTACAATCAAGAAATAACCTGGATATCCTGTTTTTTCAATCGTTGCTAACTCAAAATCAATACGGTCTCTGATTTCATCCGTGATTTCTTCATACCTTTTATTTGCGCCTACATAGGTCAAATGTCTCAAATAGTTATTCTCACCACGTTTACCTCCATCTTCAGCATCTTTAGGATCTTGAAACTCTGCAGGAATATCAAAGGCTGGTAATAATACTTCTCGTGCAAGACCAAAAGGTTCTATTTTATTGATTATTTCCTCTATACTTTCAATCGCTTGCGGTAAATCAGCAAACAATTGCTTCATTTCCTCCGGAGATTTATAGTAATATTCTTGATTTTCTAATCCATAACGAAATCCTCGACCACGACCAATTGGAGTTGAGACTAATTCATTATCCTTCACACACAACAAAATATCGTGAGAGACAGCATCCTCCTTATTCAAGTAATAAACATTATTCGTTGCAACCATTTTTACTTGGTGCTTCTCAGAAAAACGTACTAACACTTCATTGACACGATTCTCATTTTCTTGTCCGTGACGCATCACTTCTAGGTAGAAATCATCACCAAAACGCTCCTTCCACCACAATAACGCTTCTTCTGCTTGATTTTCACCTACATTTAAAATTAAATTTGGAATCTCACCATACGTGTTACCAGACAATACGATGATATCTTCATTATATTGCTCAATCAATTGTTTATCAATACGCGGAACGTAATACATCCCCGCAGTAAAAGCAATCGAAGAAAGTTTTATCAAATTATGATAACCTGTTTTATTTTTTGCTAATAAAACAACCTGATAACCATTATCTTTTCTTGTTTTATCTAAATGGTTTTCACAAATATTGAACGTACATCCAATAATAGGAACAATCTCTTTTTTAGTATATAACTCACCTGCTTCCTCTGCAGCCTTGCGTTCATCTCTAATCTTTTTATTGTGACCACTCAATGCCTTTTCAAAATGAAAAGCAGCCATCATATTTCCAACATCCGTTAAAGCAACCGCTGGAAGATCTAATTCTATCGTTTTCTGTACTAAAGCACCTATAGAAATGGTTGATTGTAAAATAGAATATTGAGAATGCGTATGCAAATGAACAAATGGAGCATCTTGCAAATGAGAAATATCAGAAACCGACCCTATTCCACCAACCGATTTTGTTTCTCCTTTTAATGCCGCACTTGCTTCTTTGAGGTTGATATGCGTTAATCCTATTGGCTGTATCTCTGTTGGATTCTCTTCTTGAAACTTTTTAAAATATTCAATCTCTTTCTTTAACTCATCCGGTGTAAAAAACTCTCTACGAATTAATTCAAAAAAACAACGTGTTGTTGCCTCCACATCGGCAGTAGCATTATGCGCTTCAGCGAAAGGCTGGTTGAATAATTTAGCGTGTAGTTCTGATAAGGTCGGTAATTTAAACCTACCACCTCTACCTCCAGGCAACTGACATAAATTCGCAGTTATCTCAGTACAGGTATCTAAAACAGGTACATTCTGCCAAGCATTATCTAATCCTAAACGGTGGAATTCACACCCTACGATATTTTTATCGAAACCTACATTTTGACCAACAATAAACTTTGATTTATCTAATGCCGCTTGAAATTCAGCCATTGCATACTCCAAGGTAACGCCTTCGTGTAATGCATAAGCTGTTGAAATACCATGTATTTTCTCTGCATCGTAAGGAATATCAAATCCTTCTGGCTTGATGATATAATCCTTTGCCTCAATTAATCCACCTAATTCATCATGTAACTGCCACGCAATTTGTATGGCTCTTGGCCAGTTATCGGTGTCCGTATATGGCTTATTCCAATCTCTTGGCAAACCTGTTGTTTCGGTATCAAAAATTAAATACATCGTCTAAAATTAGGTTATCAAATTTAGACAAAAGCAAAGAGAATTCTACAATTAATTTACTACATAAAAAAGATATTATTCACATACAATATAACTTTAATTAAGTTATTTGAGTAGTCGCAATCGTACCAGAACATAAATATTTTACGCAGTTAGGATACAATCTTTGCATTACAAAAGTAAAGATTATGTCAATATTAGCATT
>CANGHE010000189.1 GCA_947453545.1 Flavobacteriia bacterium | reverse complement strand
GGAGTTTTACGCACTTTTGCATTTAATGTAACCTCACATCCTTTAGAATCTTTAACAGAAACTTTGTAACCATCAGCACATAAATTATGTGCAACAGAAACTGTATCTCCATTACTCCATACATATGAATATGGAGCAACACCTCCTTTAGCAGTAACTTCTAATTTACCCAAACAAGTTGCATTATCTTCTGAATCATCAATAATGTTTGTAATAGCAGCATAGAAACCTTTACAAGTATCAATATCCGCGTCTGTACCTACTCCTTTATCCAAAACAAAAATACAATTATTAGCATCTTTAACGTTTAAGAAGTATTTACCTGCACAAATATTATTCAAATCTTTAGATGTTTCATTGTTGCTCCACAAGTAATTGTAAGGAGCTTTACCACCAAAAGTTTCTGTTTTTATTGAACCTGTACAAAGGTTATCACCAGCTTTATCATTAATTAAAGCAATTACTTTAGTATAGAAACCATCACACAAATTTTTAGTAGTATCAACAAATACTTTACCTGTTAATGTTACTGAACATTTGTTAGCATCTTTTATTTCTACAGTGTATTCACCTGGACAAAGTCCCGTAACAGAAGGTGATTTTGCACCATTATTCCAAGTAAAATCATAAGGAGCTTTACCACCAACAACTGTTGAAGTTAAAGAACCATTACAATTAGCAGCATTAATTCCTGAATTTTCAAATCCTGTAATTTTTGCATAGAAATCTTTACATGGATTAGCAACTGAATCCTGACCAACAAATTTTTCAATTGTTACTGAACAACCTAATTGATCAAATATAGAAACTGTATAGGAACCTTTACATACATTATTAATATATGGTAATGAACTTCCATCACTCCATTTAAAAGTGAATGGAGCTTTTCCTCCTCCAGCATTCACTGCAATAGTACCAGAACAAATAGTATCCCCTGCTAAATCATTTTTAACATATGCATTAGCAAAAAATGCTGCACAAGGATTATAAATGATTGAATCACGACCAACAAATTTGTCAATTTTGATTATACATTTATTTGCATCAGTAACTGTTAATGTGTATTTATTTTCACATAAACCTTTAATTGCTTTATCATGAGAACCATTACTCCAATCAAAAGTATAAGGAGCTGTTCCACCATTTACACTAGCTTCCAATGCACCATTACAACCACCAGTTGATGTAGCTTGATCATTTTTAACAAGTACATTTGCCACAAATGATGCACATTTGTTAATGTTAACTAATGAATCTTCTTTTACAACTGCATCTGCTTTTGTGATACACCCGTTCGCATCAATTGCTTTAATTGAGTATTGACCTGAACAAACATTAGTAATAAACAAATCTTTACTTCCATTACTCCAATAGTAAGTATATGGTTGTTTACCACCTGCAAGAGTTGCATAAACACCACCTGTACAATTTGAAGCGCCTTTAATTGTATTTTTAACTCCTCCAATATTAAGGACAAAACCATTACAATTAGATACATTAACAGGAATTGAATCTGCTTTCACTTCAATTGTAAGCTCAGTAGCACATTTATTAGCGTCTTTTACAACTACATTGTATTTTCCTGCACATACTTTTTCTAGTACATTTGATTGTGCACCATTACTCCATGTATAGTTAAAAGGAGCTAGCCCTCCAAATGTGCGAACTTCAATACGTCCAGTACAAATAGAATCACCTAACAAATCATTCTGAACCTTTGCCAATTCTACTTTGAATCCTTGACAAGGATTATTAATAATGATTGTATCTTGAGTTACAACTTGTGTAAATGTAGCATAACAGTTACTCGCATCTTTTATATTAACAGTGTAAGTTCCTGCACAAGCTTTCTCAACAAAAGCTGTTTTAGAACCATTATTCCATAAGAAATTATATGGAGCTACACCACCAATAGCACGTACTTCAATATAACCAGAACAAACAGCATTACCTTTTTTATCGTTAACTACTTTAGTTAGTTCAACTTTAAAATCTTTACATGGATTTGTTCCAATTACAGAATCATTTTTAATTTCAAATGTTGCAATTGTACGACAGTTATTAGAATCCTTAACCTCCACGTCATACTTACCAGGGCACAATCCTTTAGCAATTTCACCATTTGTGTTATTACTCCAATGGTAATTAAATGGTGCTTTACCACCATCTGCTTTTACTTGAATTAAACCAACACAATTCGTACTACCTTGCTTGTTATTTTGTAAGCTAACAACATGAAGATTTAAGTTTTTACAATCTACTTTAGGTCCATCAAAATAAGGGAAAGACATTGTATCACTATGTCTATCTTCACATCCAATAGAAGTTGTGATTGCATACTCTATAATATGCTTACCTGCTGTCATCTTTGCATTATATGCAGTATCTGTTGAAACTACTTTACCATCAATTTTTAATTCATAAGATTTAACAGTTCCATTATTATCAACTCTTGTTTGATATGATAAATGAAAGTTTAATCCTGTAGAATCAGTTGGTTTTCCTTTCAATTCAACTTGACAAGGCTTACCGTTGTTATTTCCACCACCATTAATCGTAGTATCTCTAACGAAAGCATTAAATTGAGCTGTACATCCTAATGAATCTTTAACGTATCCACTATAGCTTCCACCACAAAGACCATTTGCAGAATTTGACTTGTTGTTTGGAATAGTAGACCACGTATAAATGAAAGGAGCTTTACCACCATTTACCGCAACTTCAATTATACCATTACATCCTGTATTTACAGATGATTTCTCATTTGGTTTCACTTTAGAAACAAATACATTGAAGTTACCACAGTTACCTGTTCCACCTCCATTATTATCAAAATGAGGGAAATCCATCGTATCTATGTGTTTATCTTCACAACCGATAGAAGTAGTAATTGTATACTCAATGATATGTTTTCCTTTTGTCATTTTAGCAAGATAAACTGTATCATTAGAAACAAGTTTACCATCGATTTTTAACTCGTAAGTTTTAACAGTTCCATTGTTATCAACACGTGTAACATATGATAAACGAAAGTTCAATCCTGTAGTATCAGTTGGTTTCCCTTTCAATTCAACTTGACATGGTTTGCCATTGTTATTACCACCACCATTTATCATTGTATCTTTAACGAAGGCGTTAAATTGAGCTGTACATCCTAATGAATCTTTTACATATCCTTGATAATTGCCTCCACAAACACCATCTAATACATTTGTTGTGTTATTAGCATTTGTTGACCAAGTAAAGTTATATGGTTTTTTACCTCCTTGAACTTGAACTTGTACAATACCATTACATGTATTATTATTGTTTTTCTCATTTGGTTTTACATAAGATACAAATGCAGTAAAACCATTACAATTATTTGTAGAAGTAGAATCCGTACCTATAATAACTGAAGGAAGAGTAACTGAACAATTATTAGAATCTTTTGCAGTTAATATATATAATCCTGCACACAAATTTTTAGCCATTGGATCTTTCGAACCATTACTCCAAGAATAAGAATATGGTGCTTTACCACCGATAGTTTTTGTCTCTATAAAACCAACACATGGGTTTGAACCTTTGAAGTTGTTTTTTTGACCAACTACCTCAACTTTGAAACCATCACAAGGATTAGTTGAAGTTGAATCAGTACCAACAGTTTCAGAAATAGTTGCGGTGCAATTTAAAGAATCTTTTACTGTAATAGAATATTTTCCAGCGCATAAACCTTGTGCAAGTGGTCCTTGTGCATTCGCACCTGTCCAACTAAAGTTAAATGGCTTATGACCTCCTAGTATCCCTATTTCTATATATCCAACACAATTAGGTGAACCCTTTTTATTATTTTGAATTCTATTTACCTGAAGTTTAAATCCGTCACATGGATTTGAAGGATTTGAAATGGTTGTATCATTCACTGTTGCAGAAAACTGCTGTATACAGTTGTTTGAATCTTTAACATATCCAGAATAAGTACCAGCGCATAATGCATCGGCAATATTTGTCTTATTATTAACGTTATTAGCCCAAGTAAAATTAAACGGTTTATGTCCACCTTGAAGTGTTACAACAATTTTACCATTACATGTATTATTTGGATTTTTAACATTAGGACTTACACTTGTAATAAATGCTTTGAAACCATCACAAGGATTAGGTTGCGTAGCAGTATTTACTGCAAACGATACTGTATGTAACTTTTGCAATGTATCAGTATACTCTAACAAGTATTGTCCAACACAAAGAGAGTCTACAGAAGTACCTCCTTTTTGTAATACATTAACTGAGTCTTTCTTCCAAGTCCATGATATGGCTTTGAAAGAAGCTGTCAATGTAGCTACTCCATCGCATTTTTTAGCGTCTGAAGCATTCTTTGTTTCAATTAAGTTTTGTGCATTCAATCCTGAAATACAACAGATACTTAAAACAACAAAGAGCATTTTCATTAGTCGTTTTTTCATAAATTAAATTTTTGATTATACATCTATTAGACAACAGATTAAGTTAAATAGTTGCCTATTTCGTAAGCATAAAAAGTGCTTACGAAAGCAAAAGGTTACATCGTAATTACTATTCCATAGCGTACTTTTAGGGGTTTATACGTATCAAAGATATAAATTTTCTTTGATTAACAAGTAGTTACCTCGGTATGTAATTACATTTTTCCTGCCACAACGAATGGAATGCGTATTTTTTCTACTGATTTCGTAGTTTGATTAAGCAATTCAATATAAACTAGATACGTACCAATTGGTGTTTTTTGATTGTTTTCATTAATTCCATCCCAACTTATTTTAGCTTCTTGACCTAACAACGAATTTTTCATCCACGATTTTACCAAAGTTCCATTAGGAAAGTAAATATTGACCGTTGCCAAATATGTTTCTGAATCCAAATGAAATTGTAGGGTTAATAAATCATCTATTCCATCATTGTCGGGAGAGATAATTGCAGACTGTAAACTTGCCTTTTTTTCTGATATAACAGCATTGGTGTTATGAGAATTAACGATTCCAGGTGTAGCGAAATTGCTTGTTTCAGCCGCAGTATGCCAATTGGTTGCCTGATTACTAAGACCAGTATCATCAATGCGTTCTAAGGATTTTCCATCAGTATCATTTAACAACTCAAAATG
>CANGHE010000188.1 GCA_947453545.1 Flavobacteriia bacterium | reverse complement strand
TTTTAAAATACATAAATATGATTTTTAATTTATTTTTCCTGTTCTCAAATTCTGAAACAACCAAATATTTGATTAAAGACCTGTTCTCTGTGCGTCAGGGAAAGCTAGTTATGCAAAATGATAAGAATGCAATTAAAGATGAGGAAGAACTTCCAAATAAGGAGGGACTCGAAACTACAGCTGTTTTAACTTTACAATCCGTTAATTGGGAACTTTCAACTATTAAAGCAGAAAGTTTATTCCATATTTCCGCACCAAAAACAATACCATTGCCATTATCTAATAATGATTTTATTATCAATAGGGTTGGTCAAACTAGAGGCTGTTCTTTATTGCAATCTGATTTTGATTTTAAAAATAATCCGGTAATTCCATCTCATCATTTCGTGGTATGCTCCCCTAGGAAGATTATTCTTGACAAACTTCCATTTTTCCATGCTGTTCTCGAAATCTACTTAAATGATTTGATTACAAAAAAAAATAACTCGGATAACGAAAAAAATCAACAAGATGAAAAGCCAAAAAGTAATTATGTAACCGTTAAGGAAATTGAAAATATTGAGGTTGAAATCCCGAGTGATAATTTTGATATGATAACATCTGAATTTAATGAATATTATAACAATTATGCTGCTTCCTATAAAAATTTTATGATTTCAAAAGAAGTGTTGAACAATCATAAATTAGAATTAGCAAAGTTTTTAAAAAAAGAAAATGACTGGAATCAGAAATAATTTTGGCTTTTTAAATTTTAGATTTTCATTTTGTATTAACGATTAGTTTACCACTTTGTCGCCAATTAAAAGAAATCACTAGCCAATTAAAATAGTAAAAACAAATGTCCACAGTTAAATACGGAATAATAGATTCCCGAAACTTTCTCGATAAAGATTTTTTCATGCATAAAGTAAATGAAGTAATTGCTATTAAAGGTATACTTACTTTAGTAATTTCAGGTGGTGCTGTTGGAGCAGATGCATGGCAGAAGAATGGGCAAAAGAAAATGTAAATGAATTTCAAGTTTTTAAACCCCAACACAAAGACTTTCCAAAAAAACATAAGAAGATTTGAGGCTCCGCATGCTCGAAACACATTAATTGCGGAGCATTCCGATATTATAATAGCTTTTTGGAATGGACAATCTACAGGAACAAAAGACACTGTAGACAAAGCACTTGCATTATTAAAAAAAGTTTATATATTTGAAATTAAAACAATTAACCCTTAAATAAATAAAATATGAATATTAGTATTATAATGATTAATCTTATTTTAAACTACATTAGAACAAAACCAGATTCAATTGAGAACCCAAGAAATATTATAAGTAATCTTGCTTTAAAAAATTTTAATAATGTAAGATTACATGTCTATTTAGCTATTTATATTTATCAAAATTATGATATAGAAAATTTTACTAATCTAACAATTCAAGAGAAAGAAGAAATTATTAATAGATCTGGAATAATACCATTGCCTTATTCAGAAAAATTTATTTCCTTAAAACAGGGATATATTGATAATAATTTTTTTAATGTAGAAGCGACTATTATTTTCAGAAATAGCAATAGAAACTTCTTATTTCAAAATAATGATTATAAAATCTATAAAATGGAGAATAATGAATGGATATATAGTACAAATAATTTTACTCAAATTGAATTACAATACAATACATTGTATAAGCTAATTGAAAACACCTCCAACAAAACTTCGTATGTTATTTTTATTGATACAAGTTACGCGGCAGGTAGCATCAAAATAGAAAATTTTGTTAGAGAGAAAGTAAACTATAGTTTAGAACTTTTAAGAAATATGTTAGGATCTCACGGTGTAAATAAATTAGGAATGAGTTTTACATATATGCATAACTATGAAGATGATATAATTGCCTTGCCGGTCATGATTAATACTGTACAAGAATTTTTATCTAGTAATAATTACATTAATAGTGTAATAATGATTGATTTTGGAAATTCATTTAACACTTATTATAGAACTAATTACAACTTTATACTTAACTAAAATTGTTTTTTTATTTATATTTTTTTTAAATACTAGATTTATCCAATAATATTATACGTATCACAAACCAAAAAAAATAATGAAAAACAACAACAACCCAACAATTGAAACCTTAGAAAAAGAAATTAACCAATTAACTCAAAAACTTGAGGACATAAATAAATCAGTTCATCGCAACCACTGGGAATTGCAAAACTGTATCAGATTTTATGTAGCTGATACTCAAATTGCATTCAAAATGTGGCAAATGAATATTCCAGCAATAGGTGAACTTGTTGAGATTAAATATTTTGTTGAAGATGAAATTTATGGTTATGTTTCAGGGCTTTTCCCCAATCAAAAATCAAAAAAAAATGAGAATGATGGTTTGTATGAATATTTTTGTTTTACTGTAAAATCGGTTGTATGCAGGTTTACTAATGGTTTAGAATTTGACAATGACAGCGGATGCGAATATACTTTATATTTAATACCAAATGTGTAACCGATATAAACAGCCATTAATTTTTTATTGTATTTCTTCAAACTATATTATGTAATAGTAAACTTCAATTAATAGTTGGGGGTTATTTAAAATTTAATAAGTCTATTAATGAAAATCTTTATATTTGTGCTATGAAAATTAATAAAATAACAACTGAAAGATTCTTACCAATGTTTAAACGAGTATATTATCCTGGCTCTGGTAAGGACTTGGAAACATTAAAATTTATTTTATCTGAAATTAAAGCTATTGAGGATATTGTTTTTTGTGATTATATAGAGCACTTATCGCTAGAAGATTTGTCTAATTTAGAGGATTGGGAGTTGATAAAAGAAATCACGTTAACACCTTCCAATTTTGGCAAACATAATTGGGAGGAGTTCTTTTATACAGATGCTAGAACTATTCAATCCGCTGAAGCAAATCAAAAAGAATCAAAATTATACATATTAATAAACAAGAAAAGTCATAAAGTAATCCGTTTCTATCAATTAGGAACCGAAGGTGTTGGCACGTATCAAGTGCTTTGTATGTCAGCTCTTCGTCCAAATCTTATATTTTTGGCGGATCATGGTTTTGGCGGCAATTGGGATCCAAATATTTGGGGAGAACCTGAAATACATTCTGGTAAAGTATCATTTTTGAAAGAAATAGCGAGAAACAACAGGTTTATTATGGTTGATAACAGATCAACTAATCCTTGGAACGGCTACCTTATAGAGCCATTTATTAATAATAATCGTTGGAGTTTATATAATAAAAAAAGAAATATTTGAGTAAATTTATGCTCTGCATTTGTGTGTTAGAATATATTTGTAATAAAATGATTTAATTTATTGTAAAAACGAATATTATTTTTGTCAAAGAAAATAAGTGAGGTTTTGAGCTTCCCACTATAAGTAAAAGGTTCATAAGAATATTAAGGTATTCTTATCTTAGTTGAAAATCTTATGATGCGCTCTGAGATACGTTAAAGATGGTGACTTTGGGCTCTCCGGTATAAAGTTTGACCTGCGTTGATTAACCGCCGACAAAAATCTAATGTTAGGAAAAAAAATGGGACATATGTCCCATTTTTTTGTTTAAAATAAATATTAATAAATATTTGCGTAATATAAAACTAAAAAATATATTTGCATTATATTTATCACGCCCTGTTTTTATAATTTGACTTAATCATTCAACAAATGCAAAATAATATTCAAATAGGTACCCAAATTTGGACTAGTAAGAATTGGAACACGAAAACGTTTAATAATTCAGAATCAATTCTTGTAGCAAAATCAAGAGGGGATTGGTATAATGCACTAGTAAATGAACAACCTGCTATGTGTGTATCTCTAGATTATCCAGATGAAGTATTGTACAATTGGTTTGCAATTAACGATGAAAGAGGTTTATTTCCAGAGGGATATAGAATACCAAGCACGTCAGATGTGAATAAACTGATTGACTATTTGGGTGGAACAGAATATGCAGGAGTGAAATTAAAAGCAACTGATGAATCAATTTGGGAAGAATGCGCCTTTCTAAAACAAGATGAAAGATATAGAAAAAGCAAGCTTGGTAATTCCTCAGGGTTTAACGCTGTGCCAGTTGGATTAAGAAGACCAAATGGCTGGTTTCAAGGAAGAATTTTTAGCTCAAATTTTTGGGTTATGAATAATGATAGTCCAGATAGACCCTACATATTAAGATTAATTGAAGGTGTCGAGGCAGCAATTCTTGAAAATACCGAACAGTTTGAAAGCCACAGAGATTTTCCAATTACACAATATGCTTTTTCAATACGCCTAATCAAAAACACTTAATAGTAAGTTCATGCTAAAACAAATAAAAAATTTAGTAATCCATCCTTACGATTCGACGACGATTTTCTTAACCTCTATCTATGAATCATTCCCAAACACAACAATAGTAAGTGATTGTCTTTCAAAAGAATTGTTGTTACCGATGATAAAGTCCCATAATCGGATATTTTTGTTAGGTCATGGTTCATCAAAGGGTTTGTTTAATCCTGATACATTAGAATTTTTAGTAGATGCTACATTTTCAAAAGCCCTAAAGGGTAAAGTTGGGTATTATATTTTTTGCCATGCGGATAAATTCGTCTCTTATAATAAGTTAACCAATTGTTTTTACAGTGGAATGTTCATATCAGAAATTATGGAACTACATGAGTACGACCAAGAAATTCTTCCAGAAGAGTATGTCAATTATGCCCCAATGGTTGAAGAGTCCAATATAATGTTTGCAACACAATTGGGTAAACTAATACTTGAGAATGATTTTCAACTTGATTCTGTTTTTAGAGAAATAAAAAAACAATATGGTAATTATGCTACAAAAAACGAGATAGCTGCCTACAATTGTGATAGACTTTATTATAACCTAAAAAAATATAATTATGAGTTACAGAAAGCTATACAATAACATCATTAATAGATTAACTCCAATAGAAACAGCACTCATAGATGCCGTTTTTAGAGAAGAACTAAAAGCTATTCGGAGAGGCGATATTGAAGGTGCTGAAAACCGGCATTATTTCTATGTAAATAGAAATTTTTTAAGGTTACATACCGCAGAATTAGATTCTTTAAACTGGATTGATGATGAATTTGCTTTGCA
>CANGHE010000187.1 GCA_947453545.1 Flavobacteriia bacterium | reverse complement strand
ATTTTCTTACGCATTTGAACCCCAGTAGCTTCATCATGATGTGTATCTAATGAGTATTCAATAATATCATCTCTTTCCATAGGAATATAATTTTATAAGATTAAACTAAATAGAAGAATGTAAATACAAACACCCAAACTAAATCGACAAAGTGCCAGTATAAACCTGTTTTCTCAACCATTTCATAGTGACCTCTTTTGTGGTATTTACCACTCAATACACCTAAGAAGATTAAGAAATTAATTACAACTCCTGAAAATACGTGGAAACCATGGAAACCAGTAATAAAGAAGAAGAATTGTGCATATTGAGAAGGACCATATTCATTTACAGTCAAATTAGCACCGTAAATTACTCTATCAGGAGTCCCGCTGTTAATTACTTCATCATACATTTTTTGAGCTTCAGCACCTTCAATTTTTTTACCAGTTTTGAACTTCGCTCCATCTTCTTTGATAACCAATGCTAAGTGTTGATCTTTCGCTCTATTAACTGTAGCAACAGAACCATCGTGTAAAGTGATTTTACCATCAACTAATTTACCATTCTCAATCGCGTGGTGAAAAGAATGTAATAAATCATCTGTAATTACATCTCCTTTTTTGTGGCGTTTACCAGCTTCCAAAACTGTGAAGTTTTTCAATTCACCAAAATGACCTTGAACAATAGCTTTCGAACCATCAGCTAATTCCACTTTTCCAAATTCAGAACCATGAATGAAGTGATACCACTCCCAAGCTTGTGAACCTACGAAAAATAAACCACCAACAATTGTTGCTAGCATCCATTTTGAAACTCCTTTTTTATCCATTCTATGACCAGCTTCAACAGCTAATACCATAGTAACAGAAGAAACTATCAGGATAAACGTCATTAAAGCCACATATAGAAGTGGGTAACCATGTCCTAAGAATGGTAATGAGTTAAACGTTTCCTCACCAATAGGCCAAGCGATTTGACTTGAGTGTCTTGTAAATCCATAAGCGATTAGTAATCCTCCGAATGTTAAGGCATCCGAAACAAGGAAAAACCACATCATTAATTTACCGTAACTTGTACTGAATGGTGAAATCTTACCACCCCATAGCGTAGCAGAATCCATTTGTGTTGCACTGTGATTTGACATTCTATAAATTTTTTTGCAAGTTTAATGAATAAAAATTATAATTTGATGAAATAAGTTTAATTTTTAATGGATATAAAGAAGAAAAACTAATAAATAAATCCATAATACCCCAAGGAAATGCCAAAATATAGCTCCTAAACGCAAACTTAACACTTGTTTTTCTTCTAAAGGTTTGGTAAAGCTTTGAACCACCATTTTTAACAAATAAAAACTCGCTCCCACAATATGCAACAAATGAAGAACAGTAATGATATACAAATAAGAAGTTGCTGTATCTCTAGATTGACTTGCTTTCAATTGTAATGGTGCAGATAATTTTTTGTTACCAATTACTAATTCTCTGTTTTTATATTGTAACTCTTTTCCTTTATAAAAAACATGGAAATCTTTACCTAATTGTCCTTTATGGAAAAAATCCCCTCTTCCGTCGCGAATGTTCCAAGCTAAATATTGAAGACGACGCATATCAACATATTGAAGCGTCTTTCCACCTTTGGTAACTAATAATCCTCCTTGTACTGAAACTGGTTCATGTTCGTAAAGTAATTCGAAGCTAGGAGCAAATGAATTAACATGATATCCTGAAGGAGCTGCGGTGTTTTCAAAAGGTTTAACAAAACTTCTAAGTGCACTCATTTGACTTTCAGTCATTTTCTTTCCACCTAAATAAAAGTCGTTCGCATTCACTTCTACTAATTTACCTTCTTGTTTAATTTCAAAATAATCGCCATAACGACCATCTACTACAAGAATAGAACTTCTAAAATGAGCACCTTCTTCTACCAATTGTCCATACCCAATCCATTGGAAAACAGCAAAACCGACACCTAATCCAAAAGTTAGCACCATCAATAAACGTACTGTAAACAATTGTTTCTTTACCGCTTTTGATACCGCTATTTGGTAAACAATACTACTTAATATAATCAATACTGTACTAACCCAAAATCCTTTCGGTAATGGATATTTAACCCAAAACGTATCCCCCATCGAAACGATGTATGCAGAAGTAAATCCAGCGAATATCATTACAATACTAAATATTGCAATGTATACGAGATTCTTTTTCATTTTCTCCCTTACTTCAGGGCTCAATTCATTGCTGTAATCTCTACTCATAATCTCAAGATTTAAATTCGATCAAATACATACAAAAACTGTATCAAAGGTAGATACAGAAAAGATGCAAACATCAAGGTTTTCGCATCTTTATCATCACACGTTAAAAACAAGCGATACGCATAATAAAAAAACCAAGCTCCTAATATTGTTCCAATAATTAACGTAATGATACTTGTCCAGCCTAATACCCATGGCAATAAACTAATAGGGATAAGAAACAATGCATACAATGCAATTTGATACGCTGAATTTTTAGATTTACCAAACTTAGATGGTAAAAGAGAAAATCCTCCTGCTTTATAATCATCAAATGCTACCCAGGCAATAGCCCAAAAATGAGGAAACTGCCAAACGAATTGTACAAAAAACAACACCCCTGGTTCTAAACCAAAATGATTTAAATGAGCTACAGCTCCTAATAAAGGCGGAACAGCACCTGGAAAGGCACCTACAAAAACAGCCCAAGGCGAAACACGCTTCATAGGAGTGTAAATGAATACATAGGCTATATAAGCACAGAAACCCAATAATGCAGATTTGAAATTTATTTGATACAACATATACGTACCAACTAATAAACACACTACAACAATAATATAGGCCTCCGTTAAAGACATTCTCTTTTGAGGTAATGGACGTACTTCTGTACGCTTCATTAAAAGGTCAATTTCTCTTTCCCAGATTTGATTTGAACCGTTTGACGCAGCAGTAACTAAGGAACCACCAACCATTAATAAATAGATGATATGTCCGTCGTTTCCTCCGACAAATAAATATCCTGAAAGAGCAGATATAACAACCAATGCAGATAATCTAAACTTTGTAAAAACAAGGTATGATCTTAATTTATCTTTCCAAGAATTGCTCTCTACAATCGTTGTGTCCACAGTTAAAAATTTGGTACAAATGTATCACTTTTTAGTCTTGATTGAAAATTATAACTAAGATTAAAAACATTAAAGATGAAAAAGTAAAAAAGATTCCCTTCGAATTACTTCCAATACGAATACAAAGCAATAATAAGTATATAACGCAACACCTTTCCAAGAATCATCCAACTGACTGAATACCAAAATGGAGTTCTAAAATAACCTAAAACAACTAATAAAGGATCTCCAATAAAAGGAATCCATGAAAAGAATGCTAAGTATGAACCATATACATCTACCCATCTTTTTCTTTTTATAATTGTACTTTCTTTCACTCCTAATCTATTAATCCACAATGGATTCCCTAAACGACCCACTCCTAAATTTGTGATACCACCGAGTATATTTCCAGAGGAGGCAGTAAGTAAACAAATCAATGGGTCTATGTCGTTCGCTAAAAAGAACAACAAAATAGCTTCGGAACTGAATGGTAAAATCGTTGCTGCCAAAAAACTAGCGCTAAACAGTCCAAATAAACCCCACGATTGCAATTCCATTTTTTTACTTTTTTCAAAGATACTTCATTCAAATTATTAACTTCGCTATACTTAATGTTTTCACATATGAAATTTGGAGCAATTGATATAGGAACCAATGCAGCACGTTTGTTGATTGGAGAAGTGTGCCACGACCATGAGCATACCTTCATTAAAAAGTTATCCTATACTCGCTTGCCATTGCGCTTAGGCGGAGATGTGTTTGATAATGAAGAAATTACTCCATCCAAAGAGGAAGAATTCATCAAAACAATGAAAGCATTTAAACTTATTGCAGAAATTTTCGATGTGCAAGAATTACGTGCTTGTGCTACTTCCGCGATGCGAGAAGCAAAAAATGGAGATAAAGTTGCAAAAAGAATAGCTAAAGAAACAAAGATTGACATCGAGGTAATTTCTGGTGATGAAGAAGCTCGACTGATTTTTGGCACCTTCTTTTTATTAGACTTTGACAAAACTGCTCCTTTCATTGTAATCGATGTAGGTGGTGGAAGTACTGAAATTAGTGTGTTTGAGCGTGGTGAGCGCGTAGCTGCAAAATCATTTCAAATCGGTACGGTACGTATGTTAAAAGGGAAAACAAGCCCTGAAATTTGGAAAGAAATCAAGACTTGGTTACACACAAATATTGACGAAAGTATCGAACATAACTACTTCGCAACAGGTGGTAATATCAATAAAGTTCACAAAATGCTTGGAATGAAACAATTGAGTCCAATCAAATTGAATGAAATGATAAAGTTACGTAACCAATTGAATGAGCTTACACTAGATGAAAGAGTCGAACAATTTCAATTGAAGCCAGATAGAGCAGATGTAATCGTACCTGCATGCGACATCTACACCTACATTTTTAAGGAATTACACGTTAGTTCTTTTTATGTTCCAAAAATAGGATTGTCTGATGGGATGATTTATGATATGCATTTAAAACATCAATCGTAATTTATACTTACAAGACCATTGCTAAACCCTTAACTCATCGTTGAACCAAAAATTTAAAATCCTCATTTACAACAGTAAACTCCGGTATTAAATTTTTACTCCGCCTCGATCTATAACTTTTGCAACGGTCTTTTACATATTTTAAAAGGTTAACTCTTTTAAATCAGAAATTTACAACGGAAATTATCAAAAGAAAAAAGCTCAACTTTGCAGTTGAGCTTTTCTATTATGTAAAATAAATTGTAGTTAATCTATTATAATTGTCCATCTGAATGGTATAGACCATCCTTGTATATTTTTACTTTTAACAAGATTCCGTCTGCATCATAGATGTACATTTTTCCATTGTATAAACGTCCATCTTTAAAGTCACCATCTTGGTATAATTCTTCATTGGCATTATATACTTTGTTATATCCATTAGGATTAAACTTCCCGTCTTTTACTTTTGGAGCAACTACTTTTGTTGTAGTCTCATTCGATGCGCCAGGATCTTTAACGACAACTGGAGGAGAAACCATTTGTCTAGGAGTACTTTTTCCTAAAGAACCATCAGCATTATACTCAATTACCTCTTTAATATCACCATTT
>CANGHE010000186.1 GCA_947453545.1 Flavobacteriia bacterium | reverse complement strand
GGAGGTGTGTTAGGAGCAATGGAAACGATGTACCAACGTTCAAAAATTCAAGAAGAATCGTTGTACTACGAAACATTGAAACACACAGGAGAATATCCAATTATTGGTGTAAATACCTTCTTGAGTTCAAAAGGTTCACCTACGATTATTCCAAGTGAAGTTATCCGTGCGACAGAAGAGGAAAAACAATACCAGATTTCCATGTTGAATGCCTTGCATGACTTCAAAAAAGACGATACTGCAAAAACAATTCGCGATGTACAGTTAGCGGCAATTCACAACAAAAATGTATTTGAAACTTTGATGGAAGCATGTAAACATTCTTCGTTGGGTCAAATTACGAATGCTTTATTTGAAGTAGGTGGTCAGTATAGAAGAAATATGTAGTTTTCTACTTCCCCTGTCCTACTGAGCGGAGTCGAAGTAAATGGGAGTTAACCTATATACACTTTATGATAAAATTTAAACAACTCTTCAAAAACAAACCGTTCTTAGGTTACCTACTTCTTGTGGTTACTTTTTCTTTGCTGTTCATTTTTGTTGAGCGTAACAATGAGAAGTTGTTTACGAGTGATTTAAAAGTGTATTTCGAAGCAACTCGAGATTTTTTTAACGGAAACAGTCCATATGTTAAATCGTATGGAATTGATACAGGTTTTTTTAAATATCCTCCTACAACTTTACTTTTATTTTCACCTTTTGGATTGAACTCGTTTGGATTTTTTCAGTTCGTTCATCTTGCAATTTTAGTTATTTCACTTGTAATTGCTATTCCACTTTGGAAATCGTTATTAACGAATCAGTTTGGATTGACTAAAAGAAATACGCTATTACTAATCTTATCATTTATTGTTATTGTTATTCACGTTACAAGGGAATTACATCTAGGGAATATCAATTTAGTTTTGTTACTGTTTTTTATAATAGGCATGTACTTTTTGAATAAGAAGAATTCATTAATTGCTATGGTTTTTTGGTCTTTAATGGTTGTTCTAAAACCGATAATGATATTGGTTTTTCTTCCTTTATTATTTTGGGGATATATCAAAGAGGTTGGTTATTTGGCTGTTTTTGGTTTGCTGTATTTTTTTGTTCCAAGTTTCTTTTTTGGTTGGAGTGAAAATTTAGTTTTATGGAAAGATTGGTTGCAAGCAATTTCAGCCCATGGTGAATATTTAAGAAGTCCACATTCATTACAGTATTTGATTCAAACCTATGTTGGATATCCTCATTCTTGGTGGCCTTCATTGCTGGGATTACTTGTCTTATTAATGATAATGGTATTAGAACGAGTTAAGCAGAAAGTAAGTTTTAAGTCATTTTTTATTTGGACAATTCTGTTTATGGCTTTTATCCCAAATTTCTTTATTACAGATACCCAACATTTTCTATTATCTATTCCATTAATAATGTATTTGTTATATTCGTGTATTCAAACAAACAAATTGATGTATTGGTTGTTGTTTGGAATAGGTATGGCTTGTTTTTCTTTTGATTCAATGGATTTGTGGGGCAGAACCTTGTCAACCTTAATTTATGAAAAAGGAGTTTTAGGAATAGGTAATTTAATATTTATAGTCTCTGCACTTTATGTTTGGAGCAAACAAAAAAGCGTAGATGCTGCATCATATAATCTATAAAAATGAAAATCCGAATGCACCTTGGGTAGTATTTATCCATGGAGCAGGTGGGAGTTCGACCATTTGGTTCAAACAGGTTAATCCATTTAGAAAAGAGTTTAATATACTTTTAGTAGACTTAAGAGGACATGGTAGAACTGTGGTTGATGAAAAAGTCAATAAAAAATTAGACTATTCATTTCCATCTATCGCATCAGAGGTATTTGATGTATTGGATCATAACAACATAGAAAGGGCACATTTTGTAGGAGTTTCATTAGGTACATTAATCATTCGTCAATTAGCAGAATTAGCACCAGATAGAATACTTTCTATGGTGTTGACAGGTGCAATTATTAGTTTAACACCTTTATCAAGAACGTTGATTTTTGTGGGAAATACTCTTAAAAAAGTAGTTCCATTTATGTTTTTATATTCGCTTTTTGCCTTTATCATTTTACCAAGAAGGAATCATGCAAAGTCTCGTGCAGTGTTCATACATGAAGCTAAAAAACTTAAGAAATCTGAGTTTATTCGGTGGTTTGGATTAACGGCTACATTAGATTCAACACTAAAACGTTACGCAAAAGATACTCATGGTATTCCAGTTGTATTTATTTCAGGACGTCAAGATCATATGTTTATTGAAGATGTTCAAAAAATGGCTGTAAAAGAGCCTCAAGGAGTAATGTCAATAATCGAAAATTGTGGACATATTGTAAACATCGAACAAGCAGAAGAATTTAACCGCGTTAGCTTGGATTGGTTACGAGGAAAGTGATTGATAGTATCATTTGATTATTTTTTTGAGGTGTTCTGCAATCAAGTTTACTAGTTTACTTTCAAAAAAAATAATCATAGCAAATCTATTTTTAATTGTAACAATTGAAAATTCTTCTATGTAACTTACTTATATTTGCAGCCCAATTAGTGCATCAAAAATGACAAAAGAGCAAGAAAATAAACTCAAAGAATTAGTTGATAAATACAATGATATTTTACTAGTTTCGATGAAATTAGCGATTGCAGAAGATTTAATTAATTTGATGGTGTTAAATCGAGATGATTCTGAATTTGTCATGAAAGACTTGTTTGAAAACAAAGAAGATTTTTACAATATTATAATGAAAGAGTTTTTTATAAAAAATAGTTCTAGCGTTGTGCAAGAATTAAAAACAATGGATCATTATAAACCAAAGATTAATAGTAAAAGGTAGTTTTTAGTATTAAAATGTAACTAGAATTATCGTATAAACTATATAATTTCTAAAATCAAAAAAATGTTAAGTTGATTATAAGCTTAACATTCATTAACAGATTTTTTATTTCGCTAAAAAATTAAGTAGATTAATATTGCAATATAAAATAATGATTTATGAAGACGAAATTAAAAATTTTAGGCTTAGGAGTACTTGGAGGTATGATTCCTTTGGGAATGTATGTGTTTTTTGCTAATAATAATGAAGCTTCACTTTCTGACCAAGTAATTAATGGTAATAATGATTATTACGCGAAGGTTGCTGGAATGTATGCTAATCCGATGATGACAGAAAACTTTGTTGATGCATCAGAAAGTACGATTAATTCAGTTGTACATGTAACGACAAAAGTGGTTAAAACAACAATACAGCAGGATCCATTTTTCGAGTTTTTTTATGGTCCAGGTTCTGGTAATAAAGAGTTTAAACAATACGGATCAGGTTCTGGTTCTGGAGTTATTGTATCATCTGAAGGGTATATAGTTACTAATAATCATGTGATAGATAACGCAAGTGAAATAGAAGTAATTCTTAATGATAACTCAAAATACACTGCACATGTAGTTGGTGCTGATCCTTCAACCGATGTTGCAATATTAAAAATAAACGCAACGAATTTAAAACCAATAGCATTAGGTAATAGTGATGATTTAAAAATTGGAGAATGGGTATTAGCAGTGGGGAATCCATTTAATTTAACATCAACTGTTACCGCAGGGATTGTAAGTGCTAAAGCAAGAAATATTAATTTACTAACAGATAGAACACAAAACAACATTGTTCCAATTGAGTCTTTTATTCAGACTGATGCGGCAGTAAATCCTGGAAATAGTGGGGGTGCTTTAGTTAATACCAAAGGGGAATTAGTTGGTATTAATACTGCTATAGCTTCACAGACAGGAAGTTATTCAGGTTATTCTTTTGCAATCCCAGTAAACCTTGTTAATAAAGTAATGCGTGATTTAATTGATTTCGGAGTTGTACAGCGTGGTTTTTTAGGTATTCAAATTGCCGATATTAGCCAAGAAATAAAAGAAAAAAATAATTTACCATCTTTAAAAGGTGTATATGTTTCTAAAGTAAATGAAGATGGTAGTGCTGACAAAGCTGGTGTTAAAGATGGTTCTGTAATTTTGAAAGTTGGTTTAAAAGAAGTAAATTCAGTTGCTTCACTTCAAGAAGAAATTGGTAAGCGTAGACCAGGAGATAAAGTTTCATTAACGATTAGGACTAAAAAAGGTAATGAAGAAATTGTAGAGGTGGTATTACGTAACAGTGAAGGAGAAACCGCCCTGCTTAGCAAAAATGAAGTTTCAAAAAATTCAGCTTTAGGAGCTGTTTTTGTAAATCTTTCAGATAAAGAGAAAAAGGAATTAAATGTTTCCTACGGTGTGAAAATTAAAACGTTGAACGCAGGTAAACTCAAAGGATTAGGAGTGGAAGAAGGTATGATAATTACAAAAATTAATAATGAACCTGTTGAGTCTGTTGAACAATTGACTTCTAAATTAAGTTCAGGTAATAAAGGTATCTTGTTGGAGGTTATGACTAAGAGTGGTAAAAAAGATTATATCGGATTTGGTTTATAATTATTTAATAATATCATATTTAAATAAAACGAGCGATTGTAACAAAATTAACTTTCGCTCGTTTATTGTTTTTGAGTGGGTATAGAACGATTGCTAATACTTATTTAATTTTAATTTAAAATTTGCAAAATTAAATTTGGAAATGCAATCCTTTTCGTTGTACCTTTGCACTCAATTTTTGGGTTCATTCTATTAAAGAAGGGTAAGTAAACATGAGACAACTTAAAATTACCAAGTCGATTACCAATCGCGAAAGTCAATCACTTGACAAGTATCTACAAGACATCGGTAAAGAGGAATTAATCACTGCTGAAGAAGAAGTAGAGTTAGCACGTAAGATTAAACAAGGTGACCAGAGAGCTTTAGAAAAATTAACGAGAGCGAATTTGCGTTTCGTAGTTTCTGTAGCTAAACAATATCAAAATCAAGGTTTAACACTTCCTGACTTAATCAATGAAGGAAACTTAGGATTGATTAAAGCAGCTCAAAAATTTGATGAAACCAGAGGTTTTAAATTCATTTCCTATGCTGTATGGTGGATTAGACAATCTATCTTACAAGCGTTAGCTGAACAAGCGAGAATTGTACGTTTACCTTTGAATCAAGTTGGTTCGTTAAATAAAATCAACAAAGCATTCTCTAAATTAGAGCAAGAATTCGAAAGACAACCTTCTGCTGAAGAGTTAGCTGAGGCACTGGAAGTTCCTGAAGATAAAATTAAAGAAAGTTTAAATGTTTCTGGACGTCACGTATCTATGGACGC
>CANGHE010000185.1 GCA_947453545.1 Flavobacteriia bacterium | reverse complement strand
CTTTATCTGAAGATTTAAATTTACAATCGTTTGAGAAATATTCGAAGAAGTTATTTTACGTAGATCAATCAATTGCAAAATTAGATGAACCCAATATCGCAGTAATTTTAGCGGAAGGAGAAATTTCAACTGATGGTAATGGTTTGACTTCTAAAGACATTTGTAAATTATTTCAGGATGTTAGAAAAAATAAAACGATTAAAACGGTTGTTTTTAGAATCAATAGTCCTGGAGGAAGTGCGCTAGCGAGTGATGAAATTTGGAGAGAAGTTAAATTGACAAATAAAAAACAAAAGGTGATTGTTTCTATGGGAGACGTTGCAGCTTCTGGTGGGTATTATATTGCTGCTCCAGCAACCAAAATATTTGCAGAACCTACTACTGTTACAGGGTCAATTGGAGTTTTTGGAGTGATTCCATTCACTGGGAATTTGTTAACGAATAAATTAGGATTGACTTTTGATAGGGCTTCGACAAATAAACACGCTGTTATGTCGTTAAATCGCAAGTTAACTTCAGAAGAATTAGGGTTAATTCAAGCGGAAGTTGATCAAATTTATTTGCAATTTATGAAGAATGTATCTGAAGGAAGGAAAATGACAATTCCACAAGTAAATGCGATTGCTAGAGGAAGAGTTTGGACAGGTAGAGATGCTTTAAAGATTGGTTTGGTAGATAAATTAGGAGGATTGACTGATGCTATTAATTATGCTGCAAAGAGTGAAGGAATATCTAAGCAAAAAGTGCTTTATTACCCTATAAAAGAGGAAGATCCTATTTCTGAATTAATTGAAAAAATAGAAGAAGAAACAAGTTCAAAAACTTCCTCTGAAACAACTATTGAATTACCTACAGAAATCATGTCTTACTATAAGCAATTGAAGAGTTTAGAGTCTTATTCAGGGATTCAAATGAGATTACCTTATCAAATAGATATTCGTTAATCTAAGTTAGATTAAAAGCATAAAAAAAACCGCTTCATTCGTTTGAGGGCACTGAAAAAGTCTAATTAAGATACAATTGTTAATATAAAGGGTTGGAATCATTCGGATTCTCAACCCTTTTTTCGTATTTTTAATATAGAAAAAGACTTTAAAAATGCTTGTATTACAACAACAATTTCAGTTTAGTGAGTATAGTTCATTGTACGATTTAATTGTTCCAAAAGAGAATCTTCTACGAAAAATTAATGATTTGGTTGATTTTTCCTTTATACATGAAGAACTTCTAAATAAATATTGTTTGACTAATGGTAGAAACGCGGAAAGTCCTATTCGCATGTTTAAGTACTTGCTACTTAAAACAATTTATAATGTATCAGATGTTGATGTTGTAGAACGTTCTCAGTTTGATATGTCTTTCAAGTATTTTTTAGAGATGTCACCCGAAGAAGGAGTGATTAATCCTAGTTCGCTTACAAAATTTAGAAAACTCAGGTTAAAAGATACAGATTTATTAAGTCTTTTAATTAGTAAAACTGTAAGTATTGCTATAGAAAAAGGAATTATTCGCTCAAAGTCAATTATAGTGGATGCTACACATTCTGGCTCAAGATCAAATCCATATTCAGCTTTAGAAGTATTACGTGAACGTTCCAAATTACTTCGTAAAACAGTATATCAATTTGATGAAGATTTCAAAACCAAAGTTCCCACAAAAAATGTTGAAAATGATTTAGATAAAGAGATTCTGTACTGCCAGCAACTCGAGAAAATAATCAAATCAGATGAGTCTTTATACAATATCCCATCAGTAAAAGAAAAACTAAATTTACTTACTGAAACAGTTGAAGACACTAAAGAAAACATAACCTTTTCTAAAGATGAAGATGCTAAAATAGGACACAAATCAGCGGATACTTCATTTTTTGGTTATAAAACTCATTTAGCAATGACCGAAGAAAGAATTATTACAGCAGCGACAATAACAACGGGAGAAAAAGGAGATGGTCCAGAGCTACCAAAGTTATTGGCAATAAGTCAAGAAAATGGAATTGATGTTGAAGCAATTATTGGTGATGGGGCCTATTCAGGGAAAGAGAATTTAAAATTAGCACTAGAGGAAGATATTAAAATAGTTGCTAAAGTAAACCCTTCCATCACTCAGGGATTTAGAAAGGAGGAAGAACAATTTTCTTTTAATAAAGATGCTGATAGATTTGTCTGTCCAGCAGGTCATTTAGCTATTCGTAAAGCAAGACAGGGAAGAAAGAATGTAGGTAAAAATCAAGTAGAAACTTATTATTTTGATGTTGAAAAATGTAAAGTTTGCCCTCTAAAAGATGGTTGTTACAAACCTAATTCAAAAACAAAAACCTATTCAATTTCAATAAAATCGGATATTCATAAAGAACAAATTGAATTTCAAGAATCAGAATATTTTAAAGAAAAAGCTAAGCATCGATATAAAATCGAAGCAAAAAATAGTGAATTGAAAAATGTACATGGATATAATCGTGCAAAATCTTATGGATTAGAAAATATGGAAATGCAAGGAGCAGTTACAATTTTCACAGTAAATCTTAAACGAATCTTGAAATTAATCTAATGATATTCATTTTAAAGTTGATGTGATCTAAAACAAACTTGATAATGACCAAATATTAGAAGTTAAATCAAATTTTCAGTCATAAAAAAAGCGATTAAGCTTTTTACTTAATCGCTTTAAAAGTAGTCATTTTTTAAAAGAGTAACTTTTTCAGTGCCCTCGAAATATTTCAGCGGAGTTTTTTTTTAATTTAATCTTTTAGAAATTAGAGAATTTACTTTATTAAAAAATTGAATTGGATTATACGTTCTCCAATCTATCTCTTGAAGTTCACCACCCATAACAAAATAATTATCAATGTTCACTTTATTTAATTCATTTAAAACATGTTCGTGAAAGTTAATAAGTGAAACCCAACCTTCTTCAATTTCATCAAACCACTCTTCATAATAACAATCATCTGAATAATGAAAATTTAAAACATTTTCACCAATCAAAATAAACTTAGAAATACCTGATTCCATCATGGGTTCAATAATATTTCGTTTAAGTGTCATTATATCGTTTTCAATTGCATCATTCCATTCGCCAATAAATTCAATTATTGAATATCCATCAACATAATCAACATATAAAATTTTCAAAAATAAAGTCGGTGAATCAATGGAATCCCATTGAGGATGAATATAAAAATTATAAATAGAATTATTAAATTCAAACTCACTATATATATTCTCGAAAAATGGTGAAGATGAATCTTCAGAGGCGATATAATAATCTCGCCATTCATAAAATGGTTCTATTGTATGCATACTTCAAAAATAAAATAAAATTGGCACGCATATTGAATATAATTTTAAAAACAAATAAAATATGAAAACACTATCTGCACTCAGCATCACAATCATTATATTATTTTCATGTAGTAAAAAAAATAATGGTGAGGATTCTACATTAAATTCAGCAACTTCATTTATAAATGAAACAAAAAACATTAATGTATTTGGAAAAATAAAAATACAAAGTATTCTTAATAAAGCGGAATATCAGAAAATACCCAAAATAGGATTGATATTAAGTTCAGTTATAAATGAATTTAAAAATACAATAGATTTAAATAAACCAATATACTATGCTCTAGAAGGACCTTTTGAACAAAATGGAAAACCTAATACAATTTATGCATTTGTAGAAATAACTAATTCAGATTCACTAATTAAAAATTTAACTCAAAAAGGATATGATTTTAATAAATCTAAGCACTTTTACTATACTGAAATCGACAAAATAAATATTGGTATATCAAATAATTTGGCAGTTATTATGACAAATCAAAATAAAAAAAATACTGAATTGGAATTACACAATATATTTGAAAAAAGCAAAAAAAATTCATTTGAAAAAGATAATAAAATTGCCAAAATACTTAGATCAAATGATGATGTTGTAATAGGTATAAATTACAAATCACTTTATTCTACAGCTAATACAGAAATAAATAAATTAAGTAAAGAAAAACAAAAAGAATTAATTGAAATTACTGAAAATTCATTTAGTAAAATAACAGTAAATTTTAATAAAGGAGAAGTTAAAATACTAACAGAAAATTATATTTCTAATAAGTTTAAAGATCTATTATTTTTAAGTGAAAACAATTCATCACAAATACTCTCAAAAATAGGTAATGGTTCACCACGAATGGGACTGATTTTAAATTTAGATTTAAGAAAAATAGAAAATTTCATAACAAAATATAGTAACACATCACTATCTGAAATAGGAGAAGAAATTGGTGGACCTATTCAAATGGCAATCATGATGGGAGGAGATAAACCTTTATCAAATTTATTTTCTGGCGAATTTGGAGCGGTATTATTAGGTGAACCTAAAAATGACGGAACATTTATACCTGATTTTAATATGTTCCTAGGTATAGGGAAAAAAGGAAAACCTTTAGCGGAAATGGCCCAAAGTTTCTTCTCTAATGGTACTATGAAAACTCAAATTGATGCTAAAGGTATTTCCTGCTATTCTTCAGAAAAGAACCTACCTAAATTACATTCAAATTTAAATTTACCTGATAATTTAAAAGATTTTGGGTCAAAACCGATTTCAGGATTTATATATTTAAAAGATATGGATATAAGTAGTTTTGAACTTAATGGAGGAATGAAAATAATTAATATTATAGAATCATTAAAAATTAATATTGATAATCAAAAGGGAGAAATAATTATAAATGCAAAAGATAAATCTAAAAATATACTTAAAACAAGTATTGATTTTTATCAAAAAGAATTAGAAACACAAATAAATAAAATTGGAATATAAGAAAGTAAATGATTATCCAAAGAAATTTTAGTCGAATTAAAAGGTGTTTAGGATAGATTTAAAGCATTAAAAAAACAATTTAACAATACTTAATGTAAAGTATAAAAAAAACGCTTAAAAACAAAAAAACAGTTAAAATAAAAAACCAGTTATTTATAATTTTAACTGGTTTTTTTATGTTCAAACGAAATAAAATAATTAGTTTAAATTAAGCTCCATATTCTAACTGATGAAAACTAATACAATCCAAGCAACCACATAAATTAATTAAATCAAATTGATAATAAAACCTAACACTACAAAATGTAAAGTTTAACAAATAATAGCATTGTAAACAATATCGTTAGGTTCATCTCAATAACTTATCCTAAAACTAAATATATCTAATACCATATAGCTATATTTAAAAATTTATTGAATTGAAAGTTTATT
>CANGHE010000184.1 GCA_947453545.1 Flavobacteriia bacterium | reverse complement strand
TGAACTTGTTAAAGTCACAAATCAATCCGCATTTTTTATTTAATAGTCTCAATTCAATCAGTGCATTAACATTCATTTCTCCACAAAAAGCACAAGATATGATTATCAGTTTATCTGATTATTTACGTTATTCCATCTCATTTCCTGACAAAGAACGTGTTTCACTAGGAACAGAAATAGAGAACATTGAACGATTTTTAGCCATAGAAAAAATCCGTTTTGGGGAACGTTTAGCGTATACATTTGAATTAGAAAAAGGAATTGAAAAACAACTCATTCCACCAATGATACTGCAACCGATTATCGAAAATGCAATTAAACACGGCGTATATCAAAGTACTGAACTTGTTCATATTCTTATAAAAATGGAATTAAAAGAAGCATATACTATCATAACCGTAAACAATAATTTTGAATCCTCAGAAAAAACTCCACAAGGAGTTGGTTTAGGACTTAAAAACTGCTCAGAACGATTGAGAATACTCTATGGAAATGAAAATTTAGTTCAAACAACCAAAGAAGGAAATCAATTCACCGTGACAGTAATCATACCCTTCGAATTAAGTAAAAAAATATGAGTACACAATATAAAGCCATAATTATAGACGATGAAGAGTTAGCGCGTTCATTAGTAAGACGTTATTTAGAATCATTTCCTACGATAGAAGTTGTTGCTGCGTGTTCAAATGGATTTGAAGGATTGAAAGCCATCGAACAACATCAACCACACCTTGTGTTTTTAGACATTCAGATGCCTAAATTGACTGGCTTTGAAATGTTAGAGTTGTTGGATAAGAAACCTATGATCATATTCACAACAGCCTACGATGCATTTGCAATAAAAGCTTTTGAAGAAAATGCACTCGATTATTTGCTAAAACCATTTTCAGCAGAACGTTTTGAAAAAGCAGTTAATAAAGCATTAGGTCAATTAAATCAAGTAACTAACCATTCGAAAAAAGATGGAACAATACCAATGCTTACCACTGATTCGATCGAAAGAATAGCCATTAAACAAGGAACCAAAATTCATATTATTCCATCTGAAAACATCGATTATTTAGAAGCACACGGTGACTATGTACTTATACATACACCAGACGGGAGATACATCAAAGAAAAAACGATGAAGTATTATGAAAGTAACTTGAACCAACAACAATTTGTTCGAATACATCGTTCATTTATCGTCAATGTTAATCGAATAGCACGTATTGAAAACTTCGAAAAAGAAAGTCATCTCGTTATCTTAAAAAACGATGTTCGTCTGAAAGTTAGTTCGGAGGGATATAAATTATTGAAACAATATTGGGGATAAATGTAGATTCCTGTTTTCTTAATATTTTGTAACTTCCGAAAAAATTTATTTTATGGCTTTAGATATTGAATTACTAGCAAAAATATGTAAAACACCAGGTACTTCTGGTTTTGAACAGCAAGTGCGTGCGATGGTTTTAGATGAACTAAAAGATTTTGTCGATGAATTAACTACTGATAATTTAGGAAACGTATATGCAATCAAACGTGGAAAAGAAGCTAAAAGAGTTATGATCGGTGCTCATATGGATGAAATTGGCTTTATTGTTACGCATATTGATGATAAGGGTTTTATTAGAGTTACCCCTTTGGGAGGCTTTGATCCTAAAACATTGACTGCTCAACGTGTTATTATTCATGGTAAAAAGAATATAATTGGTGTAATGGCTTCTAAACCGATTCATGTAATGACTCCTGAAGAGAGAAACCATGTAGCAAAGTTATCTGATTATTTTATTGATACTGGTTTGTCTAAAGAGGAAGTTTTAGAATCTATATCTATTGGTGATCCTATTACTCGTGAACGTGAATTTATAGAAATGGGCAATTGTGTGAATTCAAAATCGTTGGATAATCGTTTAGCTGTTTTTATTTTAATTGAAATGTTTAAGAAGTTAAAAGATCAGGAAGTTCCATATGATATATATGGTGTATTTACCGTTCAAGAGGAAGTTGGTATTAGAGGAGCCAATGTTGCTTCTTTAAATATTAATCCAGATTTCGGGTTTGGTTTAGATACGACAATCGCTTTTGATTTGCCAGGTGCTGCTGATCATGAGATGATAACCAAATTAGGGGAGGGGACCGCAATAAAGATTATGGATGCTTCTGCTATATGTGATTATAGAATGGTACGTTTTATGAAAGAAACTGCAATAAAGCATAATATTAAGTGGCAAACTGAAATTCTTACCGCTGGTGGAACAGACACAGCTGGTATTCAACGAATGACTCAAGGTGGTTCAATAGCTGGTGCTGTATCAGTTCCAACACGTCATCTACACCAAGTTATTGAAATGGCAAATAAGGATGATATCCAATCAAGTATTGATTTATTGACAGCTTGTGTTTCTGATTTGAATACATACGATTGGTCTTTTAAATAATTTAATTGATATAAATAAAAAATGCGGCTAACAGCCGCATTTTTTATTTATATCAATTTTGTATTACAATTTTCTTGCTACTTCGTTTTCTTCGAATGCTTCTACGATATCACCAATTTTGATATCATTGAATTTATCGATGTTCAAACCACACTCGTAACCATGTTTCACTTCTTTCTGATCGTCTTTGTAACGTTTCAATGAACCAAGTTTACCAGTATGTAACACGATACCATCACGAATAACACGTATTTTAGAGTTACGTTTGATAATACCTTGCGTTACGAAACATCCTGCAATTGTACCCACTTTCGTGATATCGAATGTTTCACGGATTTCAGCAGAACCTGTAACAATCTCTTCAATTTCTGGTGATAACATCCCTTCCATTGCCGCTTTGATTTCATCAATCGCTTTGTAGATTACAGAGTAAAGACGAATATCAATTTGTTCTTGATCAGCTAATTTACGAGCAGACGCTGAAGGTCTAACTTGGAAACCAACGATAATTGCATCTGATGCAGAAGCTAAGTTGATATCTGCTTCGGTAATTGCACCAACACCTTTATGTACGATTTTAACTGCAATTTCCTCTGTAGATAGATTTTGTAATGAGTCAGATAATGCCTCAATAGATCCATCCACGTCACCTTTGATAATCAAGTTAAGCTCTTTGAAATCTCCGATAGCCAAACGACGACCGATTTCTTCCAATGTAATATGTTTCGTAGTACGAAGACCTTGCTCTCTGTATAATTGCTCTCTCTTCGTAGCGATTGTTCTTGCTTCTTTTTCATCATCCAATACATGGAATTTATCCCCTGCATTTGGCGCACCATTAATACCTAAGATAGAAACAGGAGTAGCTGGACCTGCAACTTTAACGTTTGCTCCACGTTCGTCATGCATAGCACGCACTTTACCGTAGTTACGACCAACTAACACAACATCACCAATTTTAAGCGTTCCTGCTTCAACAAGTATGTTTGTAACGTATCCTTTTCCTTTATCTAAAGAAGATTCAATAACAGTACCCACTGCATTTTTGCTTGGATTCGCTTTTAAATCTAAGATTTCAGCTTCCAATAATACTTTTTCAAGTAATTCTTGGATATTCAATCCTTTTTTAGCAGAAATCTCTTGACATTGGTATTTACCTCCCCACTCTTCAACTAAGATGTTCATAGCTGAAAGTTGTTCACGAATTCTATCTGGATTCGCTCCGTCTTTGTCAATTTTATTGATTGCAAATACCATCGGTACACCTGCAGCCTGCGCGTGAGAAATTGCTTCCTTCGTTTGTGGCATCACGTCATCGTCCGCAGCAACTAGGATAATTGCAACGTCTGTAATTTGAGCACCACGTGCACGCATCGCTGTAAAGGCTTCGTGACCTGGAGTATCCAAGAAAGTCATTTTACGACCATCGCCTAATACCACAGAATAAGCACCAATATGCTGCGTGATACCTCCAGACTCACCAGAAGTAACGTTTGCATTTCTAATTTTATCTAATAACGATGTTTTACCGTGGTCAACGTGTCCCATCACCGTGATAATTGGTGGACGAGAGACTAAGTCTTCTTCACGATCTTCAACCGTTGCTATTGCTTCTTGTACTTCAGCACTTACAAATTCAGTTTCAAAACCGAACTCTTCAGCAATAATATGAATTGTTTCTGCATCCAAACGCTGGTTGATCGATGCGAAGATACCTAATGACATACAAGCAGAAATTACTTGTGTAGGTCCTACGCTCATCATCGAAGCTAATTCAGAAACAGTTACGAATTCTGTTAATTTCAAGATTTTTTCTTGTAATTCAGCATCCAACATCTCTTGTTCACGACGTTGCATGATAGAATCACGTTTCGCTCTTCTATTTTTAGATCCTTTTGATTTAGATCCAGTATTAGATAGTCTTGCTAATGTATCCTTAATTTCTTTTTGGATATCTCTTTCAGTAGGAGCAACTTTTGGCGCATTCGTACTTGGTCTAGAGTTACCTAAGAATTTACGGTCTTTTTTCTGACCTGCTGGTGCACTTCCTGGTGCTGCTGGAGTACCTGGAGTTGACGCTTTAGCAGGATCAATTTTCTTGATTCTTTTACGTTTTTTACGAGGCTCATCACCTGGTTTTCCTGGTCTATTATGATCGTTTGATTTCGGTTTTTCAACTGGTAATTCAATACGACCAAGAACCGTAGGTCCAGACAAAACTTTACGTTCAACACGTATTGTTTCAATTTCTTTTGGAGCTTCTACAACAGGTTCAACCACTGGTGCTGGAGTTTCAGCAACTTTAGGAGTTTCAACCACTTTCGTTACCTCTGGCTTAGCCGGTGCCTTTGGTGCTTGGTGTGCTTGTTTTTCCTTCGCTACTGGTTTCTCAGGCTTCTTCTTTTTGTCAGGTCTTGTTTTAGAATTGATTTTATCCAAATCAATCTTACCTAAAACTTGCAATTGCATATCACCTTCTCCCAATGTTTTAGCACTACCGTCCATCGATGGTTCTTTCGAAACAGGAGCTTCAGGAGTTACCTCAACAGGAGCTTCTGCCACAGGAGCAGGAGTTTCAACTGGAGTTGGAGTAGCAACCGGAGCCGCTGCTTTTACTTTTTCAAGTATAGACACGTCAAAATCATCTTCATCATCATTAGATGCAGTTGTTTCTGTTTTTGTGTCTTTCAAGCTTACTGTTTCTCTCTTCTCGCGTTTATTCGCAGTAAGTTTAGCTTGTTCTTTTAACGATTGATCATCCGCAAATTGTTTGCGAAGAATATCGTAATGTTCACCCTCTAATTTGGAATTTGGGTTTGAGTCAATGGCAACACCTTTTGATTGTAAGAATTCAACTAATGTTGAAACACCTACATTCAATTCACCTGC
>CANGHE010000183.1 GCA_947453545.1 Flavobacteriia bacterium | reverse complement strand
TCCACCAGGATATACAATCGAATATGGAGGATCGTTTAAGAATCTAGAAAAAGCGAAACAAAGACTTTCGATAGCAGTTCCCTTGGCGTTGTTATTGATATTCTTCTTGTTGTATTTTGCCTTCAAATCTGTGAAACAAGGGTTGTTAATCTTTTCTGCTATTCCGCTTTCTGCTATTGGAGGAATTTTTGCACTTGCGTTATTAGGACTTCCGTTTAGTATTAGTGCAGGCGTTGGATTTATCGCTTTATTCGGTGTTGCTGTATTAAATGGTATTGTATTGATAGCAGAGTTTAATCGCCTAAAACAAGAAGGAATGGATGATTTGAAACGCATTGTATTAATGGGGACTAAAATCCGTATGAGACCTGTATTAATGACTGCTTTTGTTGCTTCATTAGGTTTTTTGCCGATGGCTATGAGTCACGGTGCTGGTGCTGAAGTTCAACGTCCGTTGGCATCTGTGGTTATTGGAGGATTGTTGTTAGCCACGTTTTTAACACTATTTGTTTTACCAGTGTTATACATTCTTTTTACTACATCAAGCAAAAAAACAACGTTGATTAAACCTGTAGTTACTATTCTTGCTGGTATACTTGCTGGTAATATAATGGCACAACAACCAATATCTTATAAGGCTTCAATAGACAGTGCTTTGGTGAATAATCTTAATTTAAAAAATGAAAAATTGCGTGCTGAATATCAAAAACAACTGATTAGTACTTCCTCATCTCTTGCCTCTACCAATGTGTTAGGAGAATTTGGTAGATTGAATAGTAGGTATACGGATAATCGTGTTTCATTTTCTCAATCTCTTGATTTTCCTTTAGTTTATGCAAGAAAAAAGAAAGTATTTAAAGAAGAGTGGCGTAAATCTATATTACATGCAGAATTAAAGCAAAAAGAATTGAAACGTCAAGTTGCGATTTCATATTTCTCATTAATGGTATTACATGAAAAGTATGATTTATTGATGGTAATTGATAGCGTTTATGCATTGTATCTTCAAAAAGCAGAGTTACGTATCCGTTTGGGAGAAACTAATGTATTGGAAAAAACTACTATAGAAAATCAACGCATTCAAATTGGAAATCAATTGAAGCAATTGCTTGACGCTGTAAAGATTGAAGAAATGCATTTTCACTATTTGTTGAATACCAAAGTACGTTATTTACCAAATAGATCGGAGAACAAACTACAAGTTACAGGTAATTTGGACAAGTCAGTATTGAATGTACATCCGACGATAAAATTATTAGATGCTGAAATACAAAGTGCTATAGCTCAATTGAAATTAGAAAAGGCAAAATTATTGCCTTCAATTAATGTAGGTGTCGTTTCTGGAACAATGTATGGTTATGGTGCGGATAATAATTTTTATACTCATACTTCTCGTTTTACAGCTGGACAGGTTGGGATGTCACTACCTCTTTTTTCAAAACAAGGTAGTGTTATCAAGTCAGCTAAAATTAATACACAAATTGTTCAAAATAATGCTCTTTCAGAAAGTATTCGCATACAAAATCAGTTTGAAGCGCTTTTAATACAATTTGATTCACAACGACAAATTATTTCCGAGTTAGAAGTTAAAGCACTTCCAAATGCGAGGCTAATCTTTGAAACTGCTCAAAAACAATTTGTCAATGGAGAGATTGATTATTTGGAATGGGCGATTTTAATAAATCAAAGTATTTCAATTCAAAGTGATTATCAAGACGCATTGATGAAGTACAATGAATTGGCAATTGAAATGATTTATTTAGTAAATTAATATTCCCTCCTTGAGGAGGGATGGAGGGAGGTGATAACTTGAAGTCACCCTCCTTTATCCTCCCTCGAGGGAGGATAATAAAAAATAATATTTATGAAAAATTTAGGATACATTATAGTTTTAGCAGTATTGGTAGGATGCGGCAGTAAAACGGAAGGCACAAAAAATGAGCAAGTTGCTACGAAAACAGCGAGTGAAACGCTTGTTTCATTAACAAAAGCACAATATGCTAATGCTGAAATTCTAACGAATGAATTAGAGCTGAAAGAAATATCTTCTGTATTGAAGTTGAATGGTAAAATTGATGTGCCACCACAAAATTTAGTTTCCGTGAGTGTTCCAATGGGGGGATATTTGAAATCAACTGAAATGTTGCCTGGGAAACTAGTTAAGAAAGGACAAGTATTAGCTATACTAGAAGATCAACAATATGTGCGTTTGCAACAAGACTATTTGCTTGCAAAAGTAAAATTGAAAGTGGTAGAAGGGGAATACCAACGTCAGCGTGAATTGAACTCTAGTAAAGCATCGAGTGATAAGATTTTGCAATTGGCTGAGGGTGAATTCCATAATGCTAAGATAAACTTAAAGGCGTTGGAAGAGAATTTAGAGTTGATTGGAATTAATCCACAACGTTTGGATGAAAGTAAAATATCAAAACGTATTACAGTAACATCACCAATTAATGGTTATGTTGCGAAGGTGAATGCTAATATTGGTAAATACTTAACGCCAAGTGAAGTGTTGTTTGAATTAGTCAATGTTGCTGATATTCATTTAAATATTTCTGTGTTTGAAAAAGATCTAGCATCATTGGTAATTGGACAAAAAGTGATAGCATACAATAATAGCAACCCAGAGAAAAAATATGATAGTGAAATTATTTTAATTGGTCATTCTCTATCAGCTGACAAGAATACAGAGGTACATTGTCATTTTAAAAAATATGATAAAACATTGGTTCCTGGTATGTATATGAACGCAGAGATTGAGTTAAAAAGCAAAATGGCACACACGATTTCAGAAAATGCGATAGTTCGTTATGGAAATAAAGATTATGTATTTGTTTCTATGTCAAAAACAAATTTTGAAATGGTACCAGTTACAGTTGGTTCGATTGAAAATGGCGTAGTAGAAATTGTAAATTTTGAAGACTTGAAAGGGCAATCTGTGGTTGTAAATGGAGCCTATTCTTTGTTGATGAAATTGAAAAATGCAGAAGAGGAAGAGTAATCACTTTGTCATAATGTACTTCATATTAAAAGGGACGAAAAAAACAAGCAGGGATGCATTGCGTCCCTGCTTGTTTAATCATCATTATATATGTTATCCATTGCGTTCTTATCTTTATTCAATAGTTCGGTATCAATTTTACGTTTGATGCTAAAAAAGTATTTTTCTATATTTTCATATTCTCCATTGGGTATAGGGCTAAGTGCAGGATATGAATAAATTATACCTGTTTCATCGATCAGTACATAAGCTGGATAAGATTTGATGTTGTACTTAATGTAAATTGCGTGTGTGGGGGGAATAAAGTGTTTTTTCCAAGGAAGTGAAGCGTAATAGTTTACTTGTTTTTTACTTAATTTTTTACCTTCATCCATAATTGTTATAAATTCAATGTAGTTTTTGTATTTACTATACAATGGTTTTAATAATTCACATTGTTTCTCCGATTCTTCAAAATTAGGGTCAATATATTGAATGTATAGGTACTTACCATTGAAGTTTTTAAGAGATATACTATCTTGACCAGCTGGAGCAAGATTAAAGTCAGGAGCTTTAATTCCGGGAGCAAGTTCAGTAAGTCTTGCCACCAAATTCTTAGCAATAATGCTATTAGAAGCATATAGTGGTTTTTTAGAAATGCTATCTAATATATTGATAATATTAGCTTTAGGGTATTCACTTCCATTGTATACTTCTGATAATGATTTGATGAGTATGAGCTCCCTTAGTTTGGTATTTTTTAAAGCAACTTCTTCACTTAATGCTTTTGAAAGTAAACTAGGACTGCTTCGTAGAATCGATTGGTATATTTTGTTGTTTAATTCAGTAGGAAAACGCCCAAGGATATTTTTGTAAAACAATGCTATATATTTCATATATAACTCATTGTCATACATAATTGGGAAGTCTTTGATGTAAAAATCATATTTTTCATATCTGTTTCGAGCTCCTACAAATTGAATATCATCTAATGAAGCTATACTATAACGCACATAAGTTTTGAAGAATGTGTTTGTATCCTTGTAATAATATTTTTCTACGTTTATTTTAAAAGTGTCTAATTTAGATGCAAACTCTGGTGTTGTAGTTGTCTTACGATTGAAATATGCAGCTAAAAATTCAGTAACCCAATTGTCAAATGCAATGATTTTGTAGTTTAAATCTGTTGGTGCTAAGTTATGGAAGCCAATTTCTATTTGATTTCCCTGAGGACGATAAGCATTGTAAGGGTCTTTTTCCGGTAAAGTAATAGTATATTTTCCTTTCGGTTCAATATAGATAAATCCTTGATTTTTATTGGATTTAATCAACACTTTTTGTGTTTTAGTAACTGACAATTCAATTTCGAAAGTACTATCGGATTTCACAATACTTTCACCGAGTAATGTGTCTTTGTAGGAGAAATAGTCTTGAATGCCAAATACTTGTATCTTTTTTCCGAGATAGGATGGTGCCGTACCTTGTATGCGAACTTGACTGATTCCAAGGTAAGAATAGGTAATAAGGAAAAAAAGAAATAGATACCTCATATTAATTGTTCGAAGTGAGATACAAAGGGAGTGATATCTCCGTTGTTTCGTGAAATTTCTCTTACGATAGTTGCGCTAATTGGAGCAACAGTTGGATCAGTCATAAAGAATACTGTTTCAATACCTGAGATTTGTAAATTCATCTGAGCAATTGCTTTTTCATATTCAAAATCGTTCGTATCTCTCAATCCTCTGAGGATGTATTTTGCATCGATATCCTTACAGTATTCAACCGTAAGTTTTTGATAAGTAGTTACTTTAACAGATGGGAAAGAAGTATAAATTTGTTCGATATGCGCTTTTCTTTTTTCTAATTCAAAGAAATAACTTTTACTCGTGTTTATACCAATACCAATTACGATTTCATCAAATAACGGTAACGCTTTTTGAATTACACTTTCGTGTCCTTTCGTAAAAGGATCAAAAGAACCAGGAAATAACGCAATTTTTTTCATTGGTAAACAGAATTAGTTCATTTAACGAATATAAAGATAAAATATTGTTAAAGTTGTATACCAAAATGCTTTGATTATTTACTTTCTTTTTTGACCTCTTGTTTTTGGTTTTTTGTATTTCGCTTTCACTTCACGTTTGTATGAACCACCAAGATTGACTTTTTTGTTTTTATCTTTCTTTTCGTGGAATGCCCCTCTTGAATGTTTGATTGTAGCTTGAGGCAAGTAATTTACACCTGGAATAATTGGCTTTTCAGATTCAAGTAGCGTTTCAGAAACTTCCACTTCCGCAGAAAGTTCTTCTAACGGAATTTGCATTTTCATTAG
>CANGHE010000182.1 GCA_947453545.1 Flavobacteriia bacterium | reverse complement strand
CATGCTTTTTACCAAGCTCTCTATAATGAGCACCATGAACCCATTGGATATTAGTTAGTTTTAAAACAATAGCAGCAGCCATCAAAAAAATGATTAATGCTACAATGTAAATTCTAATGTTAAGGTTTTTATCTGGGGTTGACATTAAGTAAATTATTATTAATTCTGAATATAAAAATTATTTTATTCCCTCAAAAAACTATTCTTTACCGATGTAAAAAACATAATTCGGTCTTTAAAAAAAGTCAATTCATTATTACTTCGGCTTAATGTAATTGATGTATTATCAATATTAGCTCCATACAATCCATTACGATAAGCTAATGGAAAAGGAATGGCACTTTGTACTAAATCTAAAGTTGATTGTGGAACACCAATATCACCAGCTTCAGGAATTAAATTGTAAATAGTTGTTACTATAATTCCATTTTTTAATCCAACAATGATTTCACCTATTTTTCTATTATAATAGTATTTATTTGTAATAGCACCAATATATTTATAAGTATGAACACCCGTTGCGGATGAAATACCAAGTAGTTTAAACTGGGTTGATTTAGGAGTTAATCGATCTCCTAAAAAAAACTTTTGAGAAAAAGAAGAAACCGAAATCAATAGTAGTAATGTGAGAATAATATTTTTACTTTTCATCAGTATTTGATTTATTTTTATTAACACTTCTAATCAATAATATCCCAGGTAAAAACGTAAATAATCCAGTTCCAATAAGAGCGCCAATTGTTTCCGGGATACTAACGCCAATATTAGGATAACGACCTAATGATACAATTCCAAGGATTATTAATCCAATTCCAAATAATGTTTTCATTTTTTTATTTTTTTAATGTTAGAAAATAGTTTTGTAGAAAGTTACTTGCTTGCTTCTATTAGTTAATATACAAAATGGAAAAAGGTAACCCTGTGAATTGTAAAAAAATGAATTTATTGTTTAACCTCATTATTTTTCAGGTTAGAAAATTTGAAAGTATCAATCATAATTGCAAAGGCAGGTGTAGTTTCATCCAAATACATCTCGATAGAACAGGCATCAATAGAAAGTATTCTATAGCCTTCACTATAATAAAACTCTTTATGATACAATTGCAATCCATCCTGAAACGGGGTGAGCAGATGAATGTAATAGCACTCTTTCAAGCCAACATAAACACTTCCTCTTTTAATTACTTTTGCAGTGCCATAAACAGCATTAAACTGTTCTTCCATTTCTTGATTAGTGGTAGATTCCATTTGTTGTTTTGCAGTAAGTTTCGTTGCCGTTGGAAACGTTTTTATAGAAACAATAAACGAGTTCCCTTTACCATCTACAATTTTGGCATCCACATCAGGATTGTATATTTGATCTTTTACATGCCAACCATCTGGAATGATAAAAGAATAATTGTATTTAACACTGGTGAATTTTGTTTGACTAAAAACATTCAAAGAGGTCAATAGTAGTACAATATAAAATTTAAACATTGTCTATTGTATTATTATTTTTCTCCAATTGACTTCTCAAATTTTCACTATAAATTTCGTTAAGAATGTATTTTCCTTCAGAGTCTTTAACATAGATATCAATATCCTTCACCCTAATACTTTTGCAGCGTATAGATACGTTATGAGTATTTTGAATAGGTAGGTTGAGTATTTTTGACTTTGAAAAAAACGGAATAGTAATAGTTCCTTTTTTAGTATATTCAACATCTTTTACAAACTCAACTTCCTCACAATAAAGGGTGCCAATAATGTATTGATTGTAATTCATTCTTACATTAGTACTAACATAGCCACTCCAAGTTCTTGTATATCCAACATTTAATTTAATGCGATTATCTGGCAAAACCTCATAGGATGTAAGATGCAACTTTTCTGGTTTCAACAAATGTGGTTTTTTAGGGCAATTAACATCCGACTTTTTCAAATCGTAATACTTCAATAGCATTTCTTTTTCATCACGCTCCATTTTTTCTAAAAACTTTTCGTCTTCTTTGGTAAGATGGTATTCCATATTAATTATTTTTAAGTTGTTATCTAATCGTTAATAAGGTAAATTCAAAAAGGTAACCTTTAAAAAAACTAATTATCTCAAATTTGTTTTACGGCTTAACAATGCAGCTATCAACCTTTGTAAGACTTCTGTGATTGATTATTCGTTTATATGTTCTTTTTCGCCATTGGTTTCCTTTTGCATCATTCCATTGTTGTTGATACATCCCTTTTACAAAAACTAATTTTGTTTTTTTATATTTTAAAGTATCCCAAAATTCTTCCTGCCAACCCCCTCTGTAATGAAAAATAATAGATTGGGAAATAGAGTCCATTTCTAACCCCAATACATCAGATAAATCTTTATTGTAAATAAATTGTTTTGTTTCGGGTTTGTAGTTCCAAATCCAATATACAGTTCTACCAGAGCCTTGATTATTTAGGATGGTGACATCCTTATATCCATCAAAATTCCAGTCTTTAAACCAAATCTTTTTCTCTTCAATTGTTTTATTTGCAGAAATAGTTTGATAAATTTTATCTTTAGAACACACCTCAATTTTATTAAGTATATACCCAGCTTTATCAAAATAAAATTTAAATGAAAAAGTTAAGTGGTCGTATTTAATTCCCGAAGATGGATATTTTACTATACTATTTTCGTCTGCTTTATATTGATTTTTTATGGAATTGGTTTTTTGAATTTTCTTAATGGAAGTATTTTTGTCTTTATTATTACAACTTATTGTTATTACCATAAATAATATCAAGATATATTTACAATAGTTTCTTTTTATCATAATACTCATAATTTCTATGTGTACGGTTCCTATTTCATAAAGAAATTGTACATTTTTTTATTCATTTCTAATTGCTCTTTAAAAGCTTCAAATGAAATATCAAGTCTATCTAATACTGCAATAATGAAATTTACTTCTTCTTCATTTAATGGACCATCACATTGAAGCATTTCCATAATCATGACTAATACAATATCAATTTTAGCTTTATCAAATGCCTTCAATCGGATCAATAAATTATCCGGACCTACACTTTGCAATAGTTGTTGAGCGCTTCTTGCTTTTACTTCAAAGATTTCAACCACATCATTTAAAAATTTTAATTCGGTGTTCATTTGACTACTGTTAGAAAGGTTGTTGTCACTAGTACCTGCTAAGAACAGAATAGCTAAAATGGTTAATTTTTCATCTTCAGAATAATGAGTGTACAATTCTGCTGCTGGGTGTCTTTTTTTGTTAAATAAGGAAAACATAGTCTTTAATTTTTAGTGTTATATCTATTAATAGCCAAAATCAAAAAAGGTAACCCTTATAAACAAAAAAAATCCCAATTCTTTAATTTATCAAAGAATTAGGAAGACTTCTAAATTCGATACTGAATAAATAATTTTTTTAGTTATAATACTTTTCTCTATTAACCTTGTTCTATTTGTTAACCATCAGGTTGAGTATTATCTTTGTTTTTATTAACTAGTAAAGTGTATTAACTATGCAAATAATATTTAAAATACAAAAACCTAAAGATTTAAAAGGTACTTTAATTTATGAAAGAACTATAAAGCAACCCGAAGTAGATGAATTGGATAATATTTTTTTTGAATTAGCTTCAGAAATATCATCCTATTTTAGTATTGATTCATCAAATATTGAATTTTATCAAAATATTGGATTAAATGATTTTCATATTCAATTTTATAATACAAAAAAATCTATAGAGTTAACTTTAGTATGTAAAGAACTATCCGAAAATAATGAAAAGTCTCTTTATTTAGATATATATTTTGATAGTGCTGACTCAATTTTAATTAATGAAAAAATAAAAAAAATCCACAAAAAAGAAATTAATAAGAAAGCTTTTGAATTATTAGATACTATAGTTACACAATGAAAGTAAAGTTATTCCCTAATCCAATTTTTGATTTTGCCATTGGTTATTTTGGAGGTTTTGAAGATGTTCCAACTAAACAAGACAAATTTAAATCCATGACATATTTAAACCTGCGTTGTGATGACGAAGATGGAAAAAGAATTAATGTTGATGATAAACTATATATTATTAATGAGAGGAAGAGAGATAATCAAGCTAAATTTGAAGAAATGATGAATTCCTTAATTAAGGAAAATATTAAAGATTATCATCCTTATAAAAAACCTCTAGAACTCGAAGTAGTAATTGGAATAAATACTAATAGTAAACGATCTAAAGAAGTTGATCTGGATAATTTAGTAAAATGTATTTTGGATTGTTTCAATGGTTTAATATATGAAGATGATTCACAAATAACTAGTTTGATAGCATCAAAGCATGTCATAAAGGATAAACATATTCCACCTTATCCTGGGCTTATGATTGGAATAAGATTATTAACAGAAGAAAAGAGAATGATAAATAACATTCCAATATTTTTAATGGAAAATGTTATTGAATAAGTAAAATATAGTTAATTCCTACTCTAACAAAACAAATCCAGCCCAGTAATAAGGTTGAGGATATAATTTCTTCATTTCTAATTTTGCTTGGTAAAGTGCTTCTTCTTTAGACATATTGTTTTTAATCCAGTTAGTGTAAAACAGAGTCATTAGTTCTTGTGTTTTTTCGTCACTAACAGACCATAAACTCATAATCACGCTTTTGGCTCCGGCAATCATAAAAGCTCGTTGTAAACCTATAACACCTTCTCCAACTAAATTGTCGCCAAGACCAGTTTCGCAAGCACTTAAAACCACCAACTCAGTATCTTTTAAATTCAAACTTTTGGCTTCTTCAGCAGTTAAAATCCCATTATTTTTACTTTCAGGTTGTTTACCATTTAAAGTGTTTTGTGCTCCTGCTAAAAGCAATCCTGCTTTCAAATAAGAATCATTTTTATAACTCTCATTAATTAGGTTGGCAATACTTTGTTTGGTTTTAGAAGTATCATCATTACTCAAAAAATAACCATGAGTAGCAATGTGTAAAATGTCAGGAGATAGTATATTCTTTAAATTATCTTCTGTCGCAGTAGATTTTGAAAATAGTTCTACAGAGAAGTTGGATTCTTTCAAAATAGTATTAATAGATTCGATTTCTTTTTGCGTACCATCAAGTGGACTAATCTTTACGCCTGATTTAATTTCATTGAGTAAATTGTTATCTAAACCTCTTTCTAATGAAAATTCATTTTCTTTCTTATTAGTAATCAATAAGTCAAAGTCAGGGTTTCCAAAAAGACTTGCTTTAGTATTAACCCCAATTTTGAATTCCTTCTTCTCATCAGTAATGGCTCTAACATTTTGGATTAGTTGAATTTTTAAATAATCTATTAAATATT
>CANGHE010000181.1 GCA_947453545.1 Flavobacteriia bacterium | reverse complement strand
GGAAAGAAGGCATACAAGTATCGGAAATATAACACCAGACAAATGTTTTGAACAAATGAAAAATGTATCCTAAAACACCTTATTTTTGACATGTAGCTGTCCTAAATAGTGGGGGAATTATATATTGATAGAATTAATTTTTATAGGTGTATTTATTTCTTTTGATTTTACAATGATTTTATTTTTATTAACTAAACAATCTTTTAGTTTAATTTCCCAATTATAGAAGAAATAATAATAGTCATAACCTTGATTATCTGCATTACTTCTTTTTATAGATATTACGTTATCAATTGTATAAGGGTATTTTATATTTGAATTAGATCTGCCTAAATTTACATTAGGACCAACCACACCTAAATGATAATTAATCCCTGGATCAATATTAAAACCTAAATCTATTCTCGATGTTCCATTTTCAATCAATATAGTTTTAGATTGTAAAATTTCGTTACTAGAGTTTTTTAATACTATTGTTCTATTACCTTTTCCGTTCGCTTTAACAATTACAGAATTCAATATTATAGGTGCAAAAACATCAAAAACTTCATATCTTATGTCTGAGTTATAATATCCTATATTAGAAGATGTATTTTTTTCACCGACATAAAAAATATTTTTCTCATAAAATAAAGTACTATCAATAGATAATTTTGAAAGAGGAACATTTAAACCTGAGTCTAAGTAAATATTATTAGTATTATACCATTTTATTGAACTATTATTGATTGGCTTATCAATTTTATAAGTTTCATTTTTACATAATTTTATAGTATCGCTAGTATATTCTTGAATAGGAGTGTTAATTTGAATTAATGATTGTTGAACTAATGTATCTACTTTTCCACAAATAGAATCTCCTTAAGTTATAAGTTTTACATCAAAAGAACCATATTTTTTATAAGTATGTTTAGGAGAATATAGAATAGAACTGTCGCCATCACCAAAATCCCAAAAGTAATTGGTTCCATTCGATGATTTGTTTTCAAAAATAACATAAAGTGAATCACATGATTGTCGGTGAGAAACTGAAAAGTTACTTCTAATAGATGGAATGTATTGTGAACCAACACCAACTGCATACCATGTATTAGTTGTTGATTCTACTTCTGGTGAACAAGGACCAAATAAATCTTGAGCTGCTAATATAGAATATCTTCTTGCATCTTGATAATCTGCTAAACTTGTAAGATATACCGTTAGGTTTCGATATGCAATTTGAGCACTTTTATCAATTCCTATTGCTTTAATAGAAAATGTATCACCATTATCATTTACTCCATTACCTCCATTAGCAAGCAAATAGAACCAATAATTTTGAACACCATTATTTGAATGTACTCCCCCCATATCTAAACCTCCCATTTTTTTCCAATTTTTCCCTTCATAAGTGCTTGGGTCATTATTGAGTGAAGGATTTTCTAATGATCGTATTGATTTACTAACTTCTTCTCCAACTGTCCAATTTGCATTATTCGGTCTTTTATACCAATCTATAACTACACCAAAAATATCACTAAATGATTCATTTAAAGCCCCAGATTCGTTGTCAGTATTCAATTGAGCTGTATTAGCAGTAAGACCATGAGTGATTTCATGGCCAATTATGTCAAGAGAGACTAGAGGTCCTGTGTTAGAGTCTCCATCCCCATATATCATTTTATCTCCGTCCCAATATGCGTTTACAAGATTTTGACCATAATGAACAATGTTTATTAATTTTTTCCCTTTATTGTCAACACTATTTCTATTATGTTTTTGAAGATAATAATCAAAAGTAGCTTCAGCTCCCCAATGTGCATCTACTGCAAACTGGTCTAAGTTAGTATTGATTGTGTCCCAAATATTGTTGTCGTCAATAAAGTCAAAATTTGTTAATGTGTTAGTTGTTTTTTTTGCATCATATGTTTCTATACCCAAAACTCTAGTATTGTCCCTTAAAGTATATCCTATAGCAGAACTGTCTGTATTAATATCTTGATATCCATTATATATTGTTTTAGCTTTTCCAATTTTATTTATACAATGCATAACATTCTCTTTTTTAACAATTTCTCCTGTTGTTACATCTACATAAATATTTTGAATTCCAATTGGATCGGTGGAGTAAATTTTATATTTATATGTAAGCCTAGGGTTAGTATACCTATCGGAATTTGTATGTATATATACTATTTCAGATTTAGGATAATAAGTCGCTAATTTATTATTCATAATTTTTTTTAATGTCATTTCTTGATTTTTATCTTCCCATATGTATGATTTAGCGTTAACATTTTTCAATGAAGTTTGTAGTGCGCTAGATTCACTAATGGATATATCTTGATTTTCTAAGTTGTTAAACAACATTCCATTCATGCTAATTATTTTATCATTTTTCACATGTAGAATAAATGATCCATTGCTAACTAAGAATTTATTAAATGTTTGTGATATTCTGATATGTCTTATTCCTAAGTAATCGGTTTCCTCTTGTTGAATAATATAATTATATCTTGCATCAGAAAAATAGTTGTTATACCAAATACTGAATTGATTTAGTGGAAGTTGTTTTTCTTTTTTAAAACGAATATAGGTTGGCGAGTTCAATTTAGAATACTGAATTTCTGAAATATTTTCTAAATTTATTTTGTTTTCTTGTGCAAAAGTTTTACAATTAAATGTAATTAAACATATTACAAATAATAAAAAAATAGATAGCCTCATCATATTGTTTTTTTTACAAAATTACAAAGATTTATATTGTTTAACCCAAATTGGATCTTGAACATCTCTTAATAATAACCAAAATTTATCGTCGATAAAGTAAGATACATTGACATTTCTTACATTATATCGGTTCATTAAATATATTTCTTGATTTGGTGATGGAGTAAAAGGAAATTTACTCCAACCAGTTTCTGAATTATTGTTAAATGGAAAGTTTGAAAAACGTATTTTCCATAAGGAGTCTAAAGGCAAACAATAACAATGTTTTTGTTGGCTAGCTGTATCTAATGCTAAACCACAATATAGTTTATATTCATGAAGATAATCAAATCTATCGGGGTTATATATACTTGGCCAATAGCCAGATGCTAGTTTTGTGAATTCATCCTTGGTTAACAATCGCTGGTGTGTAATTGTTCTACCGTTATTAATAAAAGCTTGGAGAAAATATAATTGTCCTGTAGCTTGAACTCCAATTTTAACTCCAAAAATTCCTCTTATAGTTGGATTAGGTAAAATCGAACAACAAACTCCCCAAATCAAAAAAAGAAATACAATTGATAAGATTCTCATATTTAGCTATAATACGAGAATTTATCTTTAAAGTTTCGGCAACAGTTTTATTTTGATTTTTTGAAGAGATACCAAGAAATAAGAGCTAATATAGAGATATACCCAATGAAAAGATATAAGTTTTCAACTACAAATAAAATAATTAAGCCTGTTGGTATGCCGAATATTGCTAAAAGGTGAAATTTACCTTGATGTTTAGGGTTATTTTTCAAATTGATAGACATTATTAGGAGTGATACAATAATGCAGAGGGATGTCAAAATCATCTAGGTCACTAATTATTTCAACAGAATCAAATTGTGATAGACCAATAAATAATGTATTCTCATTACATTCCTTTAAGAAACGATCATATACTCCTTTACCATATCCTACACGATATCCAAATTTGTCAAAAGTGAGTAGAGGAATAAGCACAACATCAAGCAGCTTGTTAGCAATTATTTGTCCTGTAATGGGTTCCGGGATACCGTATTGATTGATACTTAGCTGAACTTTATCCGTAAATAGATAATGTGTTAATGTATTTGATTCTTGATTCCAACGAGGAACATAAACTTCACAATTAGAATACACTAAATCATTCCAAATTCCATACGTATCTAATTCGTTTTTATTTTTAATAGGAAGAAATAGACTTATTTTTTGTCTGTCGAATATAAAAGAACCAAACAATTGTTGTTTTATTTGGTTGGAAATTAACTCATTCTTTTCTTGAGTAAGCAAATTACGTTTTTCCAAGTATATGCTTCTCAATTCTTTTTTCGTCATTAGAATTTAGGTAAAAAATTCATTGCAGATGATGACATTTCTTTTTCGTTTACTTTTTCAGCTTCCTCTAATGCCCTTTGTAATGCTACGGTTAATAGGTCTTCTAAATCTTCTTTTTCAATTTGTGCAAGCGGTGCATTTATTTCTAATGATTGAAGTTTTCTGTTGCCATTTAATTCAATTCGAATCAAACCACCACCAGCTTCTCCATATACTTTACTGTTTTCCAAGCGAAGTTTACTTTGTTCCATTGCTTCTTGCATTTTTTGAAGCATTTCTTGTTGATTACCTCCAAACATTTCTTTTATTTTAATTATTTAGGTGCTAATTTATAAAGGTAAACTCCTAATATCCCGAACAATATATTAGGAATCCAAACAGCTAATAGGGGGGGGAATCCTACATTTAAAGCTGCTACGTTTGTAACTTTCATTGCGAATATATAGATAAACACAAACCCCAATCCGATTGCAATATTCAAACCTATTCCTCCGCGTGTTTTACGACTTGATACAGCAACTCCAATTAAAGTCAATACATATGTTGCAAAAGGAAGAGAGCTTCTTTCGTATAAGGTAATCTTATACATTGGAATGTTGGATGAACCTTTTTTCTCTTCTTTTTTGATAAACTCTTTTAGCTCACTTTGAGTCATTGTCTCAGATCGGTTATCACGAAATGCTAAATCATCTATTTTAAAACTGAAGCAGGTATCCTTCTCAATTCCAGATTGTAATTTATCATTTGGATTACCAATTTTTCTTATATAATAATTTTTTAGTTTCCATTGTTTGGTGCCCTTTTTATTTTCGGCTGTTTTAGCTCTTATATAGTGAGTAGGAGTACCTTTTTCATCCCATTCTTCTAAGTTGAAATCATAGATGAGGTTTTCGTCTCCATTGTAATTATTGAAGTATACATATTTTTTACCATTGAATTCGGCGTGATAGTTTTCAACTAATACCCTCTCTCTGTAATATTTTTCTTCAAATCCTATACGAACTTTATTAGAGATAGGTAACAGATATTGATTCAGAAATATAGAAAGTATCATCAAGATAGTAGCACTTATCATATATGGCCTCATAATACGGGTAAAAGGCTTTCCACTATATATCATTGGTATGATTTCTGAATCTTGTGCCAACTTCGCAGTGAACCAAATTACCGCAATGAATACAATTAAAGAAGAAAATGTGTTTCCGTAGTAAACTAAAAAATTGAGGTAATATTCAAATATTATTGCTGAAACAGGTGCTTTATTTTCTATAAACTCACTCAGTCTCGC
>CANGHE010000180.1 GCA_947453545.1 Flavobacteriia bacterium | reverse complement strand
GTATTTACTTTAGTAAATTCCTTTTGCCACCAATTAGTAGATGCAACTTGTGCTGAAAGGAAAGTAGATAGAAAAATAAAAGCGATAAGTAACTTCATAAATCTTTTTTTTCAAATGTACAATATCTCTTTCAATAAGAAAAATATTATTAGATTAGAAGTATGAAGAACCCTTTGTCAAGATTTATGATTTTACCTATGCTACTTATAATTGCAGTTTACAGAATTACTATTAGTCCAATTTTCCCTCCAAATTGTCGATATAATCCAACATGTTCTATATACTTCAAAGATGCTTTAATAGAGTGGGGGCTTTTAAAAGGAACATACTTAGGTATTAAACGTATCTTAAGATGTCATCCTTGGGGTGGTTTTGGTGATGATCCAATACCAAGAAAATAATTATTTCCCTTTGGCTTTGATAATTGTTATAAATGTGTAAAACATAATTTTAAAATCTAATGCTAAAGATCTGTTTTTTAGATATAACAAATCGTATTTCATTCGTTGAATCATTTGATCAATATTTTCAGCATATCCGAATTTAACAACACCCCAAGAGGTTATGCCCGGTTTAACAGAAGTTAATTGAAGGTATTGCGGTTCACGTTCACTTATTTTATCGATAAAAAATTGACGTTCTGGTCTAGGACCAACTAATGACATATCACCTTTAAGTACATTTATAAATTGAGGAAATTCATCTAATCTAGTTTTTCTTAAGAATTTACCGAAAGGGGTAATTCTATTATCGTGCGTACTTGATAGTTGTGGACCATTTTTTTCAGAATCTAGGTACATTGTTCTGAATTTTATAATATTGAATTTTGTGCCATTTTTCCCTATTCGTTCTTGTGTATAAAAAATTGGACCAAAAGAAGATTTTTTTACACCAAATGCAATGATAAGATATATTGGAGATAGTAATAAAATAGAAAAAAATGCAATGATAATATCTAGAATACGTTTTGTGCTTTTTTGCCATTGAGGCATAGTGTTTAATGGGATTTCAAATAAGAGTACGTCAAATAAATTTGTAGATTTTAGAGATCCTGAAAGTAGATCATAATCATCAGGAATTATTTTCACTATAATTCCACAACCAGAAAGTAATGAAATTAAATAATTTAATAAATGATGTTCTTCACTTTCTAAAGCTATAATTACTTCTTCTATTTTTTGTGAATTAATAATTTCTTTTAGATTTGTGATCGTACCTAGGTTATTTGGTAGTGATGTTTTATTGTTAGTTATATTATTAGTGTTAATAAATCCAATAATATCATTACCATTACTTAGAATTAGATTATTTATTTCGTTGAATATTTGTTCAGCCTTATCTCCGCTTCCAATTAATAAAGTTTTAAAGCCATCTCTTCTCTTTTGAATGTTTTTTACTTGCCACGATGTAAAAATATATCTTGGAATAGATATGGAAAGAAAATGCAAAGAAAATAATGCTAAAAATGAATAATATAGAGAAGTGTAGTTTGGGATTTTATCATCTAAAATGAGGGTGAAAAATAGGATCATAGTTCCAATTAATGTAGCTATAATTGATTTAGTAATTATTACGATTCTATAGTTTTTTCTAACATTAATGTATGTTCCTTGTAATGAGTAGATTGACATCCATAGCAATGGGGTTATAGCTACTCCAAGATAAAATGGAGTTGTAAGTACAATTTCAGTTTTTTCAATATAGATCTTTCTAAAACAATAGAATAAAATCCAACCTATTGATGAACTAATAAAGTCGATTAATATTAATAAATATGTTTTAGACGAATACTTCATTAAAAATACACGAGTTTTATATTGTCTAAATATATGATAGAATTGTTTTTTCCATTCTCTAAGTCAGCTTTAAAATATTGTTCAAAATAATTCGCGTTAACAGAGTATGACACTATTTCTTTTAAACTTATATAAATTTTTTTCCATTTTATATTGTTCATTAATTGTGAATTAAGAAGAATATTGGGATTAAATTTAGAACCACTAAAATCATAAGCAATTACACCAGTTAATAATGAGTTTGAATTCATATAATCCATTTCTAAGTATATTTCAGTACCACTTTTGGGTAATGATAATTGACTATTGGTATACCCTAACCATGATGAGTCTTTTTTATTAAGTTTGATAACTCCATATCTTGAGCCATATTTTAAGATAGGAATACTATCTCCGGTACCTAAAATATTAGGAAAATTTGAATAAGTATTTATTTTTATACCAGCATCTTCAAAATCTTCAATCCAAAAATTAGTAGTTGAAAGATATCTTGTTTTTGGGTTTATGTTTATTGTTTTATTTTGTATTAGATTTGTAGTAATAACATAAGATTCACAAAACGGATATATTTTTTTTGTTGCAGCAATTCCATTATCATGTATAACAGGGAATATTTCTATCTTTTTTGTTCCATTCATTAGCAATGGAATTTTGATAGGTAATTCAAAATATCCGATGATTTTATTATCAACTAATATGTATGCATCCGTAAAATTATGGGAGAGTATGCCTTCGGTATTTGTTTTGTTAGATTCAATAGACCAATTATCTATATAAATCCAACTTGGATCAGTGTTGTTTTTAATACAAGAAGTTGTAAAATAGAGTAATAATAAAATAATAATTAATTTCATGTGTTATAATAACGAAATGTTAAAATGATTATTGTACAAGTTTAGTAAATAATTTTGTCAATTAATTCAATAGTTGTTAGACCATCTTCAATATTCACCTTGGGTAATCTGTTATTTAATAAGTTGGCACAAAAATGAAGGATCTCTTCTTGTTTTGGGTTATCGTTTGTAGAAAAGATTTCTTTATTATTATTCCATCTATATTCTCGATTTATTAAATCTATTTTTATATAGTCATTCAATTTTATAAATTCAATACTATGAGTTGTTTGAGGAATTACATTTGAAACGATCATTTTAAATATTGTTCCATTATCAAATTCAATTCTGAAATCAATTGTTTGAACATCATTCCTTTCTTTGGGGATTTGAGAGGGGTAAATTTTTCTGGGTTTAGATTTAATAATAGAAACGATATTTTCAATTTCAGTGTAAATTATTTCTTTTATTTTTTCAAGTTCTGTACTATCTAATGATTTTGTAATTGAAATTATTTGTGGTTCAATGATACTATTCCATAATATTTTATTTTTAAAGACAAAACGGTTAGAGGAGTTTACTTGTATATATGAATCCGCCTCCTGACTTAAATCAAGTAATATTTTCCCCTTGGTTGATGATAAATTATGGAAGTCATATATAAATATTGGAATCCGTTTTTTTATCAATAGGCAGATTGAATTGAAATAATTAATACTATTATTAATTATTACAGCATGAATTGAATCATTGATGTTTCCAAGGTGTAAATCATTTTTTTCTTTACATGTAAATGCAAAAATTTCTACGTTGTTTTTTTGGGGAAGGTTGTTTAAGAACGTATTATTTTCGTTGCTTAATACCTTTATTGTTAACATACCTAATGTTTTTTACAAAGGTATTAAAGAGCTTTATCTACATAATGCTTTGTAAAAGTAGTTTTAAACAATGAATTAGTTATATCATAAGAAAAAAGCCTCCATTAGGAGGCTTTACTTATTGAAACATGTCTTTTACTCGCTGAAAGAATCCTTTTTCAGATCCATCTAACTTAGGAGTGAAATTTTCACTTTTCTGAAGCTTTTCAAGAACTTCTTTCTCTTCCTTACTTACTTTTGTCGGCGTCCATATATTGATATGTACAAATAAATCACCTGTTCCATATCCTTGTAGTTGTGGAAGTCCTTTTCCTTTAAGTCGAAGCATTTTACCACTTTGAGTACCTGGCTCAACTTTGATTTTAGCTTTTCCACTTATTGTAGGGATTTCTATGCTTTCACCAAGTACTGCATCTGCGAAATTGATGAATGCTTCGTAATGCAAGTTATCACCCTCTCTTCGAAGAGTATCATGTTGTATTTCTTCAATTACAACAATTAAATCACCTGGTATACCGTTAAATGGGCCTGCGTTACCCTTGCCAGTAACACTTAATTGCATACCTTCTTCAACTCCAGCAGGAATATCAATTTCTATAACTTCCTCTTTACGTTTTAATCCGTTAGCATCTGCATCAGCTGGTTTATAGTCAATTACTTTACCAGAACCTTGACATGTAGGACAAGTAGCTTGTGTTTGCATATTACCAAGAAATGTTTGTGCCATTCTTGTTACTCTACCAGCCCCATTACAAGTTGAACATGTTTTTGTCGTTACACCTTCAGCGTTTACTAGTTTATTGACTTTTATTTTCTTTTTAACACCTTCTGCAATTTCTTCTAGTGTTAATTTCATTTTCACGCGCAAGTTAGTTCCCTTCACTACACGAGAACCTCCTCCTCTTGAACCACCAAAACCACCGAATCCACCACCGAAAACATCACCGAATTGACTGAATATATCATCCATATTCATTCCGCCTCCGCCGAATCCACCACCGCCATTCATTCCGGCGTGTCCAAATTGGTCGTATCTTGAACGTTTGTTTGCGTCACTCAATACTTCATATGCTTCAGCTGCTTCCTTAAACTTTTCTTCTGCAGATGCATCTCCAGGATTTTTATCTGGGTGATGTTGCAAAGCAAGTTTACGGTATGCTTTTTTTATCTCAGCTTCATTAGCATTTTTGCTAATTCCTAGTATTTCGTAATAGTCTCTTTTTTGACTCATTTTAATTTCTTGTTTATTGTCCTACAACAACTTTAGCGTAGCGTATAACTTTATCGTGTAAATAGTAGCCTTTTTCAACATCATCTACGATTTTTCCTTTTAATTCTTCTGCTGGAGCTGGGATATTAGCAATTGCTTCGTGTAGTTCACTGTCAAAAGTCTCTCCTTTTGCAACCATTTGTTTCAATCCTTTTGTTTCTAATATATTTTTGAACTTATTAAAAATCAAATGGAATCCTTCTTTAACACCTTGAATATCTTCAGCTGTTTCGTTATTTGCAATTGCACGCTCAAAATCATCTAAAATACTAACCAAATCTTTAATAACTCCAGCACTTGCAGTAGAGATTAAATCCAATTTTTCTTTGTTAGTTCTTTTTCTATAGTTGTCAAATTCGGAGTACAAACGGACAAATTTGTCATTTAATTCAGCGTATTTGTCTTCCATAGTAGGTTCTACAGTTACTTGTTCTTCAGTAACAGTATTTTCTGCACTTTCCTGTTCATTATTAGTTTCTTGTGTTTCAGGTGTGCTTGCAGCATCTATTTCTTCGTTGAATTCTTTTTCTTCAGACATAATATTTGTATTTGTTATTTCATTTTTAGCAAAGAACTTGCCAATCCT
>CANGHE010000179.1 GCA_947453545.1 Flavobacteriia bacterium | reverse complement strand
CCATAAATAAGGTGTTTTGAACGAATAAAGATAATTCCAACTCAAAATGACCACCCAATTCCAATTTAAAGTGACCACCTGCCCCTCCATAGGATACCTGCTAGGATATGTGGGGCTCCTGGGGCTTATAAAGGCCTATATAAAGGCTTACGTGAAATTTTTTCTGGGAACAAAAATGGCCTTGAAATTTTTTTTAAAATTTTTCCCAGAATATTTTTGGACTCAAAATTTGATACTATTAAAAAGGGACTCAAAAAGTTCCCTAAACACTAGAGGATATAACTGCATTTATAGCCTTAGAGACAAGTTTAAGGAAGATTATATAAAGGTGTTCAAGTGCTGTTACAGAATCTTGTGTGATGTTTAAAAAATCATTGCAAAAAATGTTAATATTTTTTTATTACTTTAGCAATTGAAATATAAAAAACTTACAGTTTTTTGGTTAATAACCAATAACTTTATTATTCGAATTCTATAAATGAAATTAACAGAAAAACTCTTAACAGAGCTTCAAAGACGTTTAAAAGTAGGAAACAGAAGAGGCGTGCATCTTAATGGTATTCCTTCTAATTCTTCATATAAATTCGATTTAAATAGATTCTCCCATATAGACAATAATCTGCCTAATGAGTTTATTAAATCATTACTTTCAAATTCTAATCTGAAATTTAAAATTAGTTGGAAAGATAATATTGAAGAATTAAATTCACTGTTCGAAACTGACCAAAGTCAATTGATGAGAATTTCTAAATCATTTGAGAATTTAATCAATCAAACAGAAGCTATAGAATCTGAAAAAGGGATTAATACTTTTGGTTTTGGATTTCCATTATTAGTAAGAAGAGATAATGATAAAAAATTAACTGTTGCACCAATTGTAATTTGGCAATTAAAAATCAAAAGGACAAAAGAGTTTAATACTTGGGAAATAATAAGAACAGAAGAAGACCCTGTATATGTAAATGAAGTACTAATTAATCATTTACAAAGTGAATTGAAAAATGTTGAAATTAGCAACATCTCGGCAGAGATATTGGATGACGGACTTTTAAATAAAAAAGAGTTGTCTATAATTTGCAGAAATATATTAAAAAAAATATATGGAAATGATTCCGATGATTTACTTCAATTTATTGAAAAAAACATTTCAAATGTCAAATCCATTCCTGATTCTAAATCTTTTGAAAAATTAACATCCGAGAAAAGTTTTCATCCAATTCACTATGGTGGTTTATTTTCAATTTTTGAAATTCAAAAGCAAAATATTATTAATGAATATAGCGATTTAATGGAGTTAGAGGGGTGTGAAATTGAATTGTCTGACTTGGAAGATAATTCTTTTCAGCCGATTTCTTCGGTTCAAACTGACCCGTCTCAACAAAGCGTGCTTCATTCATTAGAGGCATCAAGAAATCTATTAATTCAAGGACCTCCAGGAACTGGAAAAAGCCAAACTTTAACAGCAATTCTTGTAAATGCATTAGAAAATCACAAAAAAACTATTGTTGTTTGTGAAAAAATAACAGCTTTAGAAGTTTTGGAAAAGGCACTTAAAAAAAGAGGTTTAGAAAAACACTTTGTGATAATTAGGGACGCCTCGAAAGATAGAAGAAACGTTGTCGATTCCGTAAGACTTCGAATCGATGGTTCTGGCTATAGAAGATATAGATATACTTTTAACAAAGAGCCTTTAGATAATTTGTTACAAAAAACTAAAAAGCTTGTAGATTCTATTAATGGCAAACACAAAAAACTTGATAAAAAAATTTTTGGGCAGAAATCGTGGACGGAAATAGTAGGAAATCTACTATTTGAATTAAGAGGAAATGAAAATATTAATGAAATTAATATTGACAAAACATCATTTGAATATTCAACCAAGGAATTAAATCGGATAATTGAGATATTAAATGATGGTGAAAAAAATTATAAAGAATTTAGACCTTTTGAATCTAAATCATTTTTAAATCCTGAAATAATTGAAGGAGAAAATTTATTTTTGGTTGAACAGAAAATTAAGGATTCATTTATAGGATACGAAACATTACTAACTGAAATTAAAAAATTAGAAAGTGATTACAGAACTGAATATTTTAACATTAGGCACTCTGAGTTTATAAAGCAAACTAATAGAATTGTTGAGATTTCAAATTCAATAAAATCCATATTAGAAAAAAACAAAAATAATATTGATTTTTTTAATGAGATAAAAACAGAAGGGTTAATCTACTTATTTTCATCATACTTTAATAAAAATAACAAACAAACATTAGAAGACCAAAGAATAACAAAGAGTCTATTACAGGAACTTTTGTTACAACATGGAAAGAGTAATGATATTGATAATATTAAAATAGAGACTACTAATAATTTCATTAAAAGTAATTTAGTATTACTTGAAGTAAGTGAAAAAATTATTAATTCAGCAAAATTAAATTTTAAAGTTAAAATAAATGATGAATTAGAAGATATTAATTTTTTAACATTTGAAACGGATAAATACCAATCAGAAATATTAAGTAAATTAAAGAATTACACAGTTATTCTTCTAGATAAAATAAATTTTGATGAATTAATTTCATTTAAATTAGAGTTGATTGATTTAGAAGAATTTATTATAGATTTAGAAGAATTACTAAGTATTAAAGAGGATTATTTTAATAACGAAATTGATATTTTTTCTATTGAATTCAAATGGTTTCAATATTTAAACTCTCTTTCAGAAAACGAAAAACTATTAATTAATGAATTGAAAGTTTATGAAAATTGGAAGAAAGTTTTTTTAACAAATTATTTAACCTCATTATTAAAAATAAATGGAAGTGTAGATTTACCAATTGATGAAACTGAATTACATGAGCTTAAAGACTCTTTAAATACAATCGAAAGAGAACAATTGAAATACATCAGAGAATATTGGTATTCTAGACAAATAGATGCAACTCGTAAATTTGAATTGAATAATGAAAATCTTTCAGTTGAAAATCTTTACATAAAAAAAAGCGGGACTAAGCATAAAAGTTTATCATTAAGAAAAATTGTTCAATATGACAAAGACTTATTTACAGACTTTTTCCCAATAATTTTGACTTCACCTGATGTAGCAAGTAACTTATTTAAAGGAATGAATGGCTATTTTGATATTGTAATGTTTGATGAAGCTAGTCAATTAAGAATTGAAGACAACATACCAGCACTTTTAAAAGGAAAACAAATTATCATTGCTGGGGATGAACATCAAATGCCTCCATCGAATTACTTTGCTAAAATATTTGAAGGAATGTCTGATGATGAATCTGAATCAGACGATACCACACTAAGACCAATTATAGATGTAGAGGATAATTATCTTAATTGTGAGTCACTTTTAGATTTAGGAGCTGAATTAAACTTCAATAAACAATATTTAGATTTCCATTACCGCTCAAGACATCCATATTTAATCGATTTTTCAAATTATGCGTTTTACAATCAAAGGCTTAAACCTTTGCCTAATAATTTTGAATATATACCAATAAAGTATATTCAAGTTGACGGAACATATTCTGAATCAACAAATGAAACAGAAGCAGAAATGATATTGTCTATTATTGATAAAAACATAAATAGACTTCCTAGCGGGAAATACCCTACAGTAGGAATAGCTACTTTTAATATTCATCAAAGAAATTTAATAAAAGGTAAAATTCTAGAAAGACAAAAATTTTCAAAATTTAAAGATTTTAATGACAAAATTGAGGAACTAGAATCTGATGGAATGTTCATTAAAAATTTGGAAAACATCCAAGGAGATGAAAGAGATGTAATTATTATTTCAACGACTTACGGAATAAATAAAGAAGGCAAATTTAATCAACGTTTTGGTTCTATAAATCAAAGTAAAGGCTACAAACTGTTGAATGTTATTATTACAAGAGCAAAGTTCAAAGTATACTTATGTACTTCAATTCCTGAACAAATATTTTTAAATTATAAAGAATATTTGATTGTAGAAGGCTCGAATAATAAGCGAGGAGTGTTTTTTGCTTATTTAGCATATTGTAAAGCAGTTAGTGAAAATAATCCTGAATTAAGAAATGCAATTTTATTAAATCTCTCAGATAATTCTAACAGTACGAAAGATTTTAATGCTTTTCTTGGTGGTGATTTAGAATCTCCATTCGAAGAAGAAGTTTATCAAAGCTTAGTAGATAATTTGGGCAGTGAAAATCTTATTCCTCAGTTTCAGTTTGCTGGATTTAGAATTGATATAGTATATGACCCAAAAATTATTGGAGTTCCAAAAATTGCTATAGAATGTGATGGAGCTAAATATCATTCAAGCGATGAGGCATACCTATATGACCTTCATAGGCAAAAGATTTTAGAAAGCAACGGTTTTGTGTTTCATAGAATATGGAGTACAAACTGGTGGCGTAATCCTAGTAGAGAAACATCCAAATTAATAAATTTTATTAAAAACATTGAATCTGAAATAGTAGTTGAAATAGAAGACCACTCTAGAATAGCATCTGCTTTTACCGATAATATAGAAAAAATAGAAAATAGTGTTTTACATTCATCATTTATCGATTCTGACAATGATATTGAAACATTAAAAACTATTGAAATTGATATTGAAATTGAAATACCTAAAGAAATTGACTTTGAAGTTGTAAAATTAGGCAGTAAGGTTAAAATAATTTATTTAAATAATGAAAAAGAAATTAATGTACATTTAGTAGATAATGAAGGTAATAGAAATGAAATTATTAATGGTTTCCAAAAAATATATTTTAAATCACCTTTAGCATTTTCTCTAATTGGCCATAAAATAGGAGATATAGTTAAAATAGGAGATTTAGATAATTATGTTGAAATTATTGATGTAAAAAACTAAATTAGGATTTATTAAATTATTTGACCGTTAGAATTGATAGTTCTCGGCAAATTTATCCCAGTCTATATTTTTAACACCATCAAAAATAATATCATGGATTGATTTATGAGGTTCATCATTCCCAAACCACATAATAACAAGTGCACAACCATCGAACTGATTCTCCTTATCATCAATTGTTTCAGAAGAAGATAACCAAACACTATAAACAATAGGTTTTAGTAGGTTTTTTACTTCTGAATACATAGCAGACTTTTTTAATATAAAGGGTCTTTCACCCCATCCTTTTGGGTAACTTAGATGGTTTATCAATATCTCGTTAGATTGAATCGTTGGTGAACCTACTAACAATCCACCATAGGTAGCCGTTAGGTGGAATGCCTCTACCAATACTTCTTTTCCAGATTGTAATTTTATCTTCATTGGATTAATGTTTTAAATTCGCCACCAATCCAGCAATGACATCAACAGTCATTGCCAGCCCAATAGCTTTAAGCTTAT
>CANGHE010000178.1 GCA_947453545.1 Flavobacteriia bacterium | reverse complement strand
GAGTTGATTGGTATTATCTTCACTTGGATATGAACGAAAATCATTCTCTGTAAGTGTTAATTTCCATTTCCGAGCATAAGGAGTAAATACAGTATAGGGTTTACCATCGTCTTTTAAGACTTCATTTTTTTCAAATATGACATGGTCTTTGGATCCAATAAACTCAATGTTTTTTTTGTTTAGTAATTCGTAAATAGTAGTATCTCGTGCTAAGGCTTTTGGTTCGTAATCACGATTCGTAAATACTTTTTTTACATCGTATGTAGTCGCGAGTTCAGGAATTAATTCAGTTGGGTTTCCAACATAGACTCTTAAATCGCTACCATAGGATTGATATGCTGATTTAAGTTTTTCAATGTGTTTATGAATGAATATAATACGTTGATCCTCTTTTTTTAACAGAGATAAAATAGTAGTATCAAAAATAAAAACGGGAATTATTTTGTGCCCACTTTGTAATGCTTTGTATAATCCATGATTATCGGAAATTCGCAAATCACGTCTATGCCAAAACAGTGCATTCGTTGGATTATTTTCCATTGTAAAACACACTGTTTCTTTCAGTTTCCCAAAGCGTTACTTCAATTTCATATTTAGAGTCTAATCTTTTGCGTAATTTATTCCAAATTACTAATGTAATATTCTCAGCGGTAGGAATTAAATTTTCAAATTCTGGGCAATCTAAGTTCAAGTTGCGATGATCGAAAGGTTCTTTTACTTCTTCATCTAATATATCAGAGAGTATTTTCAAATCAATGACGTATCCAGTTTCAGGATCGATAGGTCCGTCTAAACAAACCAATATCGCATAGTTGTGACCATGATAATTAAGATTGTTACACTTCCCAAATATAGCATCGTTTTTTGCATCATCAAACGAAGGATTATACAAACGATGTGCAGCATTAAATGTTTCTCTTCTACAAACTTTCATACTTGAAATTAAATAAATATTTTGGAAGAATAGTGTTCGAGGATATATTTAAACCAAAATGTAAATTGTTCGGGGCTGGTTGCTATTTCAAATTGCAAGTCGTTTAAATTAATCCATCGAAATGCTTTTACTTCTTCTAGGTTAAGTGTAGGTTCCTTATCGTATTTCCCGATGAATACATGGTCAAGTTCATGTTCAAATAAGTCATTTTCAAGAGCTACTTGATAAGTAAAATGAAAAGCATATTTGAGTTCTGTTTGTATTCCTATTTCTTCCTGTAGTCTTCTGTGAGCAGCTTCTATTGTTGTTTCGTTGCTTCTAGGGTGTGAACAACATGCATTTGTCCAAAGTCCTGCTGAATGGTATTTACCATCTGCTCTTTGTTGGATAAGCATTTCATTTTTAGAATTCCAAATCAGAATAGAAAAGGCGCGATGTAATTCGTTTTTTTGATGTGCTTCAAGTTTTGGCATTGTCCCACGTACATTGTCTTGCTCATCAACTAGAATTACTAATTCTTCCATTATATCCAATTTAAATTGTGCTTAATAAATGAATAAAATAACAAGCTTAACTTTTTGTTATTGGGGATACGAACCCTTTCGTTCAAAATAGTAGTTGCAGATTTATTTTGGATTTTAACAAACAGATTGTGATAGTAAATATATGCTACATATACACCAAAACGTGCTTCTTTGGGTAGTTTCTTAACTCCTTCTAATCCTGTTTTGAAATCTCTTGCAATATCTTTTTCTATTTCTTTTTTAACTTGATCGTTGAATTCGTTCATTTCTACATTTGGAAAATAAGAACGTCCCAATTCTTTATAATCAGCTTTTAAGTCACGCAAGAAATTAATCTTCTGAAAGGCGGATCCTAATTTCATTGCTTGAAATTTCAATTTATTGTAAACGTCTTCGTTGCCGTTTACAAATACCTTTAGACACATAAGACCAACTACTTCCGCAGAGCCAAGAATATATTCTTCATACTTGGATCGGTCATAGACTTGTTTGTTTAAGTCCATTTCCATACTATGTAAAAAAGTATGAATTAAATCGTGAGGAATTTGGTATTTATTTACGGTCTCTTGAAAACTATGCAATATTGGATTCAACGAAATTCCATGACTAATAGCATCAAATGTTTGTTTCTTAAAATCGTCTAACAAATATTGTTTGTCAAATCCGTGAAATGAATCTACGATTTCATCTGCAAAGCGCACAAATCCATAGATAGCATAAATTGGTTTATGTAATTTTTTGTTTAAGAATCTAATACCTAATGAAAATGAGGTACTATATCTTTTCGTTGTAATCTTACTTGCTTCGTAGGATAATTCGTCAAATATGCGTTTCATAATCGTTTGTATTAGTTGTTAATTGCTTTAAGTACTTCTTTTGCTACTACTTCACCAGAAATAATTGAAGGTGGTACACCAGGACCCGGCACTGTTAATTGTCCTGTGTAGTACATATTTTTTAATTTTTTGTTTTTCAATGATGGTTTTAAAATTGCTGTTTGTAATAGTGTGTTTGCTAAACCGTATGCATTTCCTTTGTATGCATTGTAATCTTTCTTAAAGTCCGTTAAGCAGTAGCTTCTTTTATAGATGATATTTTCTCTGAAAGTGCAATTTGTTTGTTTTTCAACTCTATCAATTAATATATTGAAGTATTTTTCTCTCATTTCTTCAGAATCTTCTAAATCTGGTGCGAGTGGAACTAAAAGAAATAGATTTTCATATCCATCAGGCGCAACAGTATTGTCTGTTTTAGAAGGACAACAAGCGTAAAAAAGAGGATCCTTAGGCCAAGTTGGATTTTCATATATTTCAACAGCGTGTTTATTAAAGTCAGCGTCAAAAAATAAATTATGGTGTTCTAAGTTGTCTATCTTTTTGTTTACACCTAAGTAGAATAATAAACTAGAGGGAGCCATTTTACGCGTATTCCAATAGTCTTCCGAATAGTTACTATATTGATTTACCAATTTTTTATCAGTATGCTGGTAGTCTGCTCCTGATATTACATAGTCTGAACTAAATGTATCTGTATTGGTATGTGTTGCTATTATTTCATTGTTTCTGTATTCAAATCCTTTTACCTCTTGATTTGTATGAATTTTAACACCTTGTTCCTTTGCAATCTGTTCAAATGCTTCAATTATTTTAAACATACCACCCATTGGATACCAAGTTCCTAATTCAATATCTGCATAATTCATGAGTGAATATAGTGCTGGAGTATCTTTAGGCATTGCACCTAAAAAAAGAACCGGAAACTCAAGTAACGAAAGAATTTTGGGATGTTTGAAATATTTTCTAATATATTTTGAAAAAGAAGAAAACATATGTAACTGAAACATACCCATCAAGATACGTTTGTCGATAAATTCAGACCATTTAAGACTAGGTTTATGAACCAAATCGTTCATTCCAGCTGTGTATTTGTACGCAGCTTCTTTCAAGAATTTATCCAACTTTTTACTACTTCCAGGCTCTAATTCTTCAAACCAAGCATAGTATTCTTCTATATTCGCCGGTACATCATCGTAGGTTTCATTTTTCCAAAAAACGCGGTAGGATGGATCCAATCTTTTTAGTTCATAAAAGTCGGATGAGGTGTGATTAAATTGGTTATAAAAACGCTCGAAAACTTCAGGCATCCAATACCAACTAGGTCCCATATCAAAAACGAATCCTTCTTCAGAAAATTGTCGTGCTCTCCCGCCTATTGTTTCGTTTTTTTCCAAAAGAGTCACATTGTGTCCCTCTTTTGCTAGAAAACAAGCTGTGGATAAACCTGATATCCCTGAACCTATGACTGTTATGTTTTTCTTCATTCTATAAGTTACAAAGAAGATTCGAACTCTGGTAATTGTTCCATTAATTTTTTTCTCGCAATGAAAATTCTGCTCTTAACTGTTCCAATCGGAATATCTAATTTGTCAGAAATTTCTTTATATTTAAAACCTTCGTAATGCATTAAAAAAGGTTGTTTATATTCCTCATTTAATGCATTTATTTTATTGTTTATTTCTTTATTATATATGTAATTGTTTGGCGTTTCGTGATTCGCTACTGAGTTTGCTAACAAATACAAATCTTTACTAAAATCAAATAATGTTTTTGATTTTGAATTTCTTCTGTATTGGTTAATAAATACATTACGCATAATCGTAAACACCCATGCCTTAAAATTTGTTTGCGGCTTGTAATAATCTCTGTAAGTCAATGCTTTTAACATTGTCTCTTGTGTTAAATCGCGAGCATCTTCCTCGTTTCTAGTAAAACCTTTAGCGAAACTGATAAGGTTACTTTCTAATCTTACTAATGTTTCATTGAATTCTAACGTAGACATGGCTTTTAGTTTTTTTTGTTTAATGAATTTATATATTCATTAAACAGTTTTGTTTAACAAAGTAAAACAAACATTAAACAATATCCAAATTTTCTACGTAATATTTTCTACGTATCGTAAAAATAAATATAATTTATTCACTTTGAATGAATTATATTTTATAAAATAGTTAATAAATAAAAATGGATTTTAACGAATTGTTACACCACGACTTGTAACAAGTTTTTCTTCTTTGGAGTTAGCTAAATCAAGGCTAAAAGAAAATGTACAGCCTATACCTACGGTACTTCTAACGCTGATAGTGTGTTTGTGAGATTCGATAATATGTTTTGCTATAGCCAAACCTAAACCTGATCCTCCTTCGTTTCGTGTTCTACTTTTTTCTACTCGATAAAAGCGCTCGAACAATCTAGGGATGTCCTTTTTATCAATTCCAGGACCATTATCTGATACTTCTATTAGTAGAATGTCATTCATCTCGTGAAAACGAACGACGGTACTTCCATTATCGTTACCATAGTTGATTGAGTTGGTAATAAGATTTAGGAAAACTTGTGAAATTTTAGCTCTATCAGCATTTACTATAAAAGTTGGATAATCTTTGGAGAATTTAAGCGTGATATTTTTTTCTTTTGCTCGAAGTTCTAATGAATCAAAAATTTCTTTAACGAGTGCTTTTATATCAAAATTAACCTTTTCCATAGTCAAAACATTAACTTCAAGCTTATTGATTTGATCTAAGTCTTCGATAAGATGTACCATTCTATCTACTGAAATGGATGCCCTTTCTAAAAACATACGGTTTACTTTTTCATCTTCCAATCCACCTTCCAAAAGTGTAAGTATGTATCCTTGAATAGAAAATAAAGGTGTTTTTAATTCGTGTGCTAAGTTCCCAAGAAATTCTTTGCGGAATATTTCCTGTTCTTTAAGTAAGGAAATTTCATCATTTCGCTCTTCATTCCATTTTTGTGTTGCTTGTTCAGCTTCCTCAAATACTTGTTCGGTAAGCTTGAATGCAATTTTGGTATTGGGTTGTGTTTTCCCTTTTTGTATCGATCTATAAAGAACTTTTAATCGTTCGTTTATGAACTTTTCTATGAATGAATAAAATACGTAG
>CANGHE010000177.1 GCA_947453545.1 Flavobacteriia bacterium | reverse complement strand
TCAAAATAATCTACCAAAAATTCTGGTAGAAATAACTTAATTAAGTCTATGGTCAAAATCGATTTTTTGAAAACAAAATTACTAATTTTAAAAATTCATCCCCAACATTTGGTTATGATCCTGATTAAGGTCCAGTTTCTTATTTTTTTGTTTTTACATACGATATTTCTTTCGGGTTGTAATTCTGATTCACTTGGAGAAAAGTTGTACAAAGGAAATCATCCTTATTTACATTATGTTGGTCGCTTTGATTATGAAAACCCTGAAAAACCAAAAGGGTGGGCTCCGGGTATTTATTGTGAATTTGAATTTTATGGGGCAAATTGTCAGGTTGAAATAACAGATGAATCTTACTTTACCAATCACAATTACATTGAAGTTGCTGTTGATGATCTTCCTGTGAAACGCATAAAACTTTCCAAAAAAAATAACGTAATTTCAGTAGCAAATTTTAAAAACAAGGGGGTACATCATGTTATAGTTTGTAAAAGCACAGAGGCGAATATCGGTTATATTTCATTTACAGGTATCCGTTGTGAAAAATTGCTTCCTTTCAAAAAGAAAAACAAAGGAATTATTGAGTTTATAGGTGATTCAATGACCTGCGGTAATGGTGCTGATTGTAAAAATTCAGATGATATTCAAGGAGATTGGTATGAACAACATGCTGCCTATCAAAGTTACGGTCCAGTTTTAGCCAGGAAGCTGCGTATGGGTTGGGTTTTGTCTTCTGCATCTGGATTTGGATTGACACGTAGTTGTTGTGGGAATAAAAAAACGATTCCACAGGTTTATGACTATGCTGATTTGAGTGGTATGCAAGTGCGTTATCCTTGGCATACAAAGCGTCCTTCCATTGTTTTTATCTGTTTGGGACAAAATGATGGCTTGCAAAAAGAAAGTACCTATTGTTTCGATTATGTAAGTTTTGTTAAGAGAATAAAAAAGAAAAATCCGAAGGCACACATCGTGTGTTTGGATAGTCCAATGGCTAAACCAACATTAAAAAAACACTTGGATGAATGTATTAATCAATCGGTTAATATATTGAAGAAAACTTATGGGAATACCATTCATTCCTATTTTTTCAAAAAAAGATATCATAATGGTCGTTTACAACATCCTAATATTTCTGAACATCAACAAATGGCGCAGGAGCTAGAATCGTTTGTTAAGAAAGAGAGGTTGTTTGAGTAGTGAGAGAAAAATTACTTTATTAATGTAATCTTATTTCTGCCAAGTTCCATCAATCCTTCTTCTTCTAATGCTTTCAATAGTCTTGAAATTACAACACGCGCAGTACCTAATTCATTAGCAAGTTGTTCGTGCGTAGTTTGAATGATTTTAGAACTTGAAACCTCACTTTTTCTGTGTAAATAATCTAACAAACGTTCGTCCATTTTTTTAAAGGCTACATCATTGACAACGGCAAGCAGTTCTTCAAAACGTTTGTGATACAATCTGAAAATATAATCTAACCATTCTGGGAACTCTTTGATTAGTAGACTAACCTTATCAGTTGGGATAAATAAAATTTCTGTTTCCTCTTCGGCAATAGCCTTCACTTTACTTGTATCTTGATGGATACCACCTAAAAAAGACATTATGCAACTCTCACCTGAGCGAATGTAGTACAACAATAATTCTCGTCCGTCTTCATCGGTACGCATAACTCGTATACTTCCTTTGGTAACAATAGGAATTGCTTTGATGTAAGCATTTTCGTTTAAAATAACTTCATTTTCAGCAAATTCTTTCGCGAAACCAATTGCCAACAATTTCTCTCTGATTTTTGGAGAGGATTTAAATTCATTTATTTCTTGAAGTTCCATATCTCAAAGGTATAAATAATCCGGTTAAAATTAGTTTTTGTAAATTTGGTGAAAAATCTACATATGTCAGAAAAACGTACCGATATAAGTCAATTAGGAGAATTTGGATTGATTGATACTTTAACAAAATCTTTTACAACTCACGTATCATCTACTTTGAAAGGAGTAGGGGATGATGCAGCAGTCATTTCTGTATCTGAAACAGAAGCAATGTTGGTGTCAACAGATATGTTGGTAGAAGGTATTCACTTCAATTTAATGTATACTCCATTGATGCATTTAGGGTATAAGTCTGTGATGGTGAATCTTTCCGATATTTATGCAATGAATGGGAAGCCAACACAAATTACAGTTTCTATTGCTGTTTCTAGTCGTTTTCCTTTGGAGGCTTTGGAAGAGTTATATGCAGGGATTAAAAAAGCGTGTGATTTATACCAGGTTGATTTAGTAGGAGGTGATACGACTTCTTCTTTGTCTGGTTTGGTAATTAGTATTACCGCGATTGGTGTTGCTCAAAAAAATGAGATTGTATACCGTGGCGGAGCAAAAGAATTTGATTTGTTAGTGGTTTCTGGTGATTTAGGAGGTGCCTATATGGGGCTACAATTATTAGAGCGTGAACGTGAAGTTTTCAAAGCGAATCCAAACATTCAGCCTGATTTAGATGGACACGATTATTTATTGGAAAGACAATTAAAACCTGAAGCAAGAAAAGATGTAATTAGTTTCTTGAAAGAATTAGAAGTGCAACCTACATCGATGATTGATATATCTGATGGTTTAGCTTCCGAGATTTTCCATTTATGTGACGCAAGTAAGGTGGGATGTACGATTTACGATGACCGAGTTCCGATTGATGCAAAAACTTCGATGGCTGCGATTGAATTCAACATTGATCCTATTACTGCTGCCTTGAATGGTGGAGAAGATTATGAATTACTTTTTACAGTAAAACAATCTGATTATGAGAAAGTTGTTTCAAATCCACATTTCACAGTGATCGGACATATTACAGATAAAGATAGTGGTGTTAATTTGGTTGATAAACACGGTTCTGTTGTAGCGTTACAAGCACAAGGCTGGAATCATTTTGAGTAGAAACTTGTAATGCACGAATAAAATGGCAAAACAAAAAAATACCGAAAACAAAAAGCTCCATTCAAAGTTGTTGGAACAAAAAAAGAATAAAAAACAAAGTCAGAAAGAAGCAAATAAAGCACGCATTCGTTTGATGAATCAGATGGCGAATCAGAAGAAGGATATTATCAATGAGTAAATCCTAGTCTATTTGTAATGAATAGCACACATAAATAACTGAACAATACAAAAAAAGCTAGAATTGACATTCTAGCTTTTTTGAGTTTAATGTTTTTATTTTCTTAAAATAAACCGTTTATCTCTGCATCAATTGCATTGATAATCTTCCCAAAGTCTTCTTGGTTTTCAGGGAAACGGTTGTTGTCAATATCAATAATCAATAATTTTCCTTTATCGTAAGTTGAAATCCACGCTTCGTAACGTTCGTTCAAACGTTTTAAATAATCCAAACGGATACTTTCCTCGTAATCACGCCCACGTAATTGTATTTGGTGCACTAACGTTGGTACACTTGCTCTTAGGTAGATTAATAAGTCAGGAGCTGAAACGAAAGATTCGATGAGGTTGAACAACGAAAAATAGTTTTCAAAATCACGAGTTGTCATCAAGCCCATTGAGTGTAAGTTCGGTGCAAAAATAAATGCATCTTCATAAATCGTACGGTCTTGAATAACCATTCGATCCGTTTGCTTAATTTCTTGGATTTGCGTAAAACGGCTGTTCAAATAATAAATTTGAAGGTTGAATGACCAACGCTGCATATCTTCATAGAAGTCATTCAAATAAGGGTTTTGTTCTACATCTTCAAAATGGGTATCCCATCCATAATGTTTGGCTAACATTTGAGTTAATGTAGTTTTTCCTGCTCCGATATTTCCTGCTACTGCTATATGCATACTTCGAGTTTTTTTGTTCTAATAATTACAAATATATACATTCTTAAAATGTAAATATTTTATTTTGATAAAGATAATTTTGAAAGTTTTTCCTTCCCTAATAAATAGTAGAAATTTCCTTGTTTTTTTAATTCTAAGACAGTAAAAGGAAGTTTAATGATCTTATGATTTTGTTCGTTAGCTAGTGGAGTAATTCGCATCTCATCACCTGTTAAGGTATAAATGAGATTGTTTTCAATCCAACAATAGGTAAAAGGCGGTATTGCTAAGAATTGAATCAGACTTCCATATATATCTAATTGGTAAATTCCTTTATTATAGTCGATTAAAAAAAGTTGACTACTTACTTCTAAAAGTTGATTTACTTCATTAAATCCAAGTAAACCTTTACAGTTCTCGATACGTTGTAATTGTGAATTGTTTTGAGATAGCAATGCCAATTGGGAGTTGTCTTGGTTGTATACCCAACATTTGTTTGGTTGACTAGATCCTGATATTTTGGTGATATTGTTTAAGTTAAAGATACTTAAATCGATGTTGTCTTGTTGTGCTGTTAAGCTGTTGTCACAAAAATGGATTAATTGCTGTTCTTCTGAAAAAAGCAAAATTTTCATAGGATTGCGCGCATCAATACTAGCAATTTTCCCAATTGCTTTACTGCTTTGTTGGAAAATGAGTTGCCCCTCCTTATTCAATTTTTGGAGTAGATTTCCTTTGGCAACGATGCAGTTTTCCTGTTCGTCAATGTCCCAAGCAGTAATATTCGTTACAGGAATGTTCCACACTTCTTTCCATACTAAACTATCTTGTTGAGCAAGGAGTTCTTGTTGAAACAGAATAAGAAGAGCAAAAAATATCTTACGCATGTTCGTTTGTTGTATGAATGATTGTTAGTATTTCTTCCAATATCGTTCGGTCATTGTTGAGCCTCGGAATTTTATTTTGTCCCCCTAGCTTGTTGTTTGACTTTAACCATGAATTGAATGTTCCTTTAGGTGCTAAATGCACGATCAATCTTTGTAATGCCAAATCACCTTGTCTTTTCGCTTCGTAGTCTGAATTGATTTCTTGTAATGCTTCATCTAAAATAGCAGTAAATTGCTCTAAATCTTTTGGTGTTTTGTTAAACTCAATAATCCACTCATGTCCACCACGTTGCTTATTTCCCATAAAAAAGGGCGCTGCTGTAAATTCTTGAATTTGGGAATTTGTTAGTTCACTCGCTTTTTGAATTGCTTTTTCAGCATTGTCAACAATTACTTCTTCGCCGAAAGCATTGATGTAACTTTGGGTTCTGCCTGTTATTTTAAATTTATAAGGGAGTAGGCTCGTAAATTGAATTGTATCACCAATGATGTATCTCCATAATCCGCCATTCGTTGTTACTACAATTGCATAATTGGTGTTTAATGCTACATCATCCAACGCTATAATACGTTCGCTATCCAATCCTTTGTAATCCCGCATTGGTATGAATTCATAGAAGATACCGTAGTCTAACATTAATAAAAGATCTTCTGTTTCGGGGTCATCTTGAATACCAAAAAAACCTTCACTTGCATTGTATGTTTCAATGTAGTTTAGTTGTTTTTTTGACATAAGACGATCAAATTCGGATTTGTATGGATTGAAACTGACACCACCAT
>CANGHE010000176.1 GCA_947453545.1 Flavobacteriia bacterium | reverse complement strand
TATTTTTCTTTTACAACTTGTGCCAACATGGTTGCTTCAGAAGCTACTTGACCATTCACATAAGCTGTTCCTTTCATATTTACTAAACCTCTTCTAATTGGAGATGTCAATACCATTTCAATCACTAAAGAATCACCCGGTATTACTTTACGTTTGAACTTACATTCATCGATTTTCAAGAAATAGGTAGAATATTTCTCAGGTTCATCTACTTGATTTAATGCAAAAATACCACCAACCTGAGCCATTGCTTCAACTTGTAATACACCTGGCATCACAGGATTACCAGGGAAATGTCCCATAAAGAATGGTTCATTCATTGTAACATTTTTGACACCAACTACATTTTCGGGACCCATCTCTAATATTTTGTCAACCAATAAAAATGGATAACGATGAGGTAACATTTTTTCAATCGCGTTGATATCAAAAAGTGGTTCTTTAGTTAAATCAAACTTACGACCTTCTTTTTCTTGCTTTTTAATTTGATCTTTTAGGATCTTAGCAAAACGCACATTTCCATAATGTCCAGGACGTGCCGCTAAAATATGAGCTTTGATTGGTTTTCCAACCAAGGCTAAATCACCAATAATATCTAATAATTTGTGTCTTGCAGGTTCATTTTCAACACGCAATTTAGAGCTGTTTAATACACCAATACCGTTGTATTGTACTTTCAACTCCTCTTTACCTAACAATTTAGCTAAACGATCTAAATCTTCTTGTTTAACATCTTCTCTATCAACAAGTACAATAGCATTATCTAAATCACCCCCTTTAATTAGATTGTTTTGAGCTAACACTTCTAATTCACGCAAGAAAACAAATGTTCTACAATGAGCTATTTCTTCTCTGAAATCTTCAATTTTGTAGATGTTTGCATGTTGAGTTCCTAATAAAGGTGATTTGTAATCCACCATTACAGTTAAACGGTATTCTTTATCTGGAACAGCTAAAAACTCAATCCCTTTTTCAGCATCTTCCCAAGGAATATTTTCAGTAAGCTCTAAGTATTCACGAATAGCATCTTGGTCCTCATATCCAACGCGTTCTATTTCGTTGATAAATAAAATAGCACTTCCATCCATAATAGGGATTTCAGGAGCATCCACTTTAATTAATGCGTTATCAACTTTCATTCCGTACAAAGCTGCCAACACGTGTTCAGTAGTATATACACGAGCGCCATTTGCTTCCAATGTAGTACCTCTTTCCGTACCAATCACTAAATCAACATCTGCTTTGATAATTGGTTGACCTTCTAAGTCAACACGTTGAAATTTATATCCATGGTTTGCAGGAGCAGGACAGATTTCTAAGTTTACTGTTTGACCAGTATGCAAACCTACACCTGTAAATTTTATAGCTTCTTTTAGGGTTCTTTGATTTTCAGCCATCAATATTAATCTTTTATAAGCGTTTTCATTTTTTGATCTAATTCCTGGATTTTAGTTAAGATAAAAGGTAACTTTCTAAATCCGAAATAAGATTTCTTATAGTCTTCCATTGGAATTCCCGGTGACCCCATCAAAGTAGCCTCTCTTTTAACATTATTAGGAATACCAGATTGAGCAACAATTTTAGTTTTATCAGCAATTGATAAGTGACCAGCAATTCCAGCTTGTCCACCGATCATAACATACTTACCTATTTTTGCAGAACCAGCAACACCTACCTGAGCAGCCATCACGGTACTTTCTCCAACCTCAACATTATGAGCTATTTGCACTAAATTATCCAACTTCACTCCTTTACGAATGATTGTTGAACCCATAGTAGCTCTATCTATTGTAGAATTAGCACCAATCTCCACATCATCTTCTATAATTACATTACCGATTTGCGGAATTTTTTTATACGTTCCATTTTCTTCAGGTGCAAAACCAAAGCCATCAGAGCCAATAACTACTCCTGAGTGTAAAACACAATCAGCACCAATTTCACAATCAGCATAAATTTTCACTCCAGAATAAAGGATTGTATTATCCCCAATAACTACATTATCACCTAAGAAAACATGCGGGTAAATCTTTACATTGTTACCAATTCGAACGTTATTACTAACATATGCAAATGCACCTAAATAAATCTCTTCACCGAACACAGCATTTTCAGCAATAAAACTTGGCTGTTCAATTTTAGGTTCTTTCTGGCGCATCTGATCGTAAAACGCTAACAATTGAGCGAAACAAGCATACGCATCTTCAACCTTTATTAATGTAAGTGTTTCAGGAAGTGGTTTCGTTGGAGTAAATGTGTCATTAACGATACAGATTGACGATCCAGTAGAATAAATATACTCTTCGTATTTAGGATTTGATAAAAAAGATAACTTTCCTTCTGATCCTTCTTCAATTTTGGCTAAACCATTTACTTTTACTTGAGCATCACCTTGAATATCACCCAAGATAATACCAGCAATTTGTTCTGCAGAAAATTCCATATTACAAAAATAAAAAAAGAATGAGAGTACTAATCAATCAATCTAATGATTTATTAACATTGAAGCACTCATTATTTACCACAATTAGAATCAAAAGGTAAATCAATCCCAATTACATCCATCTTATCTTTATACCACAAAGCCTGTAAACCAATATCACCACGTTTCATTTTATCAGGAAACGCAAAATAATGCAACTTTCTTTTTGCTAACAAATTAGATTTTTTAAAATCAAAATATCCGGTTTTAATAACCTTTTTTAAAATTACAGAATTCTGTATCATCCCCAATTCCTCTTGCTTACAAGTAAGAACACGATTAGTATCAACATATAAGAATTCGTTCGCTTTTGGAAATGCTAAAAAGACACCCTTCCCTTCTTTAGACAACTTCACCTCTTTTAATTTTTGAGTTATCGGTACCAATTCGGTAACAAAACTCTCTTTAGGCATCACAAAATAAAGAGACTTACCATTGTTTTCAACTAAATAAATCTTTGGGTTGCTATGCGTACTACTCTTATCAAAATCAACAGAGCCACCATTTACAAAACTTTCCACCCCTTCATTATTAATTCCTAATAATTTAAACTCCTTCTCATTTAGTTCATTTACAACTAGAACGCGTTCAAGTATAGCACCTTTAACACGATTATCAGGCAACCAACTACACCCCCTATTTTGAAAAAACAGGATAACTATAATAGTCCCTGGGATAAAACCAAATGAAAAATATTTCAACCTTCTAAAAAACGCACTCATAAGTAGACCATATTTTACTATTAAATAACAACGAAATTAATATACTTTTAAGATTAGATGTTAATTTTAACACTTAATTCAAACAAAAAAACAACATTACCCTTTTCAACCAAATTAATTATACGACAAATTGTCACCCATAATTTTTCGGTACAACTTTTGAAATAGATTATAAAAATTAACTTATATAAAATGAAAAAATCTACTATTATACTACTTTCTATCGTAGGGGTATTTGTGTTAGTATTAGGAAATGGTTGTAGCTCTTACAACAGTATGTCATCCCAAGATGAAGGGATTACTCAACAATGGAAACAAGTTGAAGTCGCATACCAAGCACGTATGGACAAGACAAAGAATTTGTTAGCAATTGTTCAAAAAGCTGCAAATTTTGAAAAAGGTACTTTAAAAGAAGTAATGGAAGCGCGCGCTGCTGCAACACAGGTTAAAATTAACGTAGACCAATTAACTCCTGAAAATGTAACTAAATTTCAAAAAGCACAAGATGCATTTGGATCTTCTTTGGGCAGATTGATGGCAGTTGCTGAAAATTATCCTCAACTTCAAACTGTTGGAGCATTCAGAGATTTCCAAGCACAATATGAGGGAATGGAAAATAGAATTGCTACGGAGCGAAGATATTTCAACGAAGCTGTTGGAAATTACAACACGTCTATTCGAAGATTACCTCGCAAAATATGGGCTAGCATGTTTGATTTCGAAAGAAGAGGTTATTTTGAAGCTTCTCAAGGCGCTTCTAATGCTCCTGATATTTCTAACATGTAATCCTCAATTTTTAAAATTAGTAATAGACCAAAGTGAATCATTCCTTTGGTCTATTCCATTTATTAAACACTCATTTTATGTCAGTAAAATCATTTTTCACAGACTTACAACAAAAAACAATACTTGAAGCAATTGAAAAAGCTGAAAAGAATACTTCTGGTGAAATACGTGTACACTTGGAATCAAAATGTAAAATTGACCAAACTAAAAGGGCTATTGAAGTTTTTGAAAAATTACAAATGCACAAAACAGAGTTACGCAATGGTGTACTATTTTATCTAGCAACAGAAGATAAAAAGTTCGCAGTAATTGGTGACACAGGTATTAACAATGTTGTTCCTACTAATTTTTGGGACAATGTCAAAACTGGAATTATTAATAATTTCAAGAGTGGTAAATTTGCTGATGGACTTATCGAAGGTATACTTTTAACAGGTGAAAAACTACAATCTCATTTTCCACATCAAATAAACGACATTAATGAACTAAGTAACGATATTTCATTTGATGAATAATCTTCAAAACATCTTTTATATACAGAAAATAACAATTTCAAAATGAAAAAAATAATATTTCTAGTCCTTACACTTTTTATTAATTTACTTTTATTTGGACAGTCTAAAGGTATTCCCTCCCCTCCAACTCCACCAAGACTTGTTAATAATTTATCAAAAGAATTCCCTAACTTCCTATCTACTGAGGAAGAAAGTAAATTAGAAACAAAGCTTGTAAACTTCTCTGAAGAAACATCTAATCAAATTGTAATCATAATAGTAGATGATTTAAACGGATTCGAGCCCTGGGACTATGCCACTCGAATTGGTCAAGAATGGAAAATCGGACAGAAAAAAAATGACAATGGAATAGTTATACTGATTAAACCGACTGGTGGAAAAGGAGAAAGAAAATTTCATATTGCTGTAGGGTATGGTTTAGAAGGTGTTATTCCTGATCTAACTTGTAGACAAATTGAAGAAGAAGAACTTATCCCTTATCTTAAAACTGGTCAATATTACACCGCCTTAGATAATACTACAAATGTATTAATGGCTTTGGCGAAAGGTGAATATAACTCGAAGGAATACGCTAAAAATCATAAAAGTGACTCCCCTGGTTTAACTTTATTTTTGATTATTGCAATTATTGCACTTGTGTTTTTCCTATCAAATCGTGGTGGACGAGGTGGACGTGGTGGTATGACTATGGGGCCTGGAGGAATCTTTTTCATGGGTGGTGGCAGTAGTTTTGGAGGTGGATCAAGTGGAAGTAGTGGATTTGGTGGATTTGGCGGAGGTGGATTTGGTGGTGGTGGATCAGGTGGAAGTTGGTAAATTAATTTCTAAATTTGAAAAAAAAATCACATGAAATTCATTGGAGAAAGAACTAGTTTCGTAGATCAAAACAAAAAAACAACAATCGTTATCAACCCTGAAAACATCTTTTGGCACAAAGGATTAATGGGAGCTTGGTTTGCTATGTGGATA
>CANGHE010000175.1 GCA_947453545.1 Flavobacteriia bacterium | reverse complement strand
CTTATACAGAGGTTGCTCACGCATTAGATAAAACAATTTCTAAAATTGAAGAAGCGATATTAAGTGCATTAGAGATGACACCACCAGAACTTTCTGCGGATATCTACAAAACAGGTATCTACTTAGCGGGAGGTGGTTCTATGTTACGTGGATTGGATAAACGTATTTCACAAAAAACGAAATTGCCAGTACACATCGCAGAAGATCCATTAAGAGCGGTTGCTCGTGGAACAAGTATCGCGTTGAAAAACATTGATAAGTTCCAATTCTTAATTAAAGATTAATTTTAAAAAAGTCCCGCAAGGGACTTTATGTTTTGTTTTGCTATGCGCAACCTTATAGCCTTTTTTAGACGTTTTCGTATTTTCCTGTTTTTTGCGCTTTGTCAAGGAATTGCTATATCTACGTATTTCACCTATCTGAGTTATCCGCGTTCGCAATATTTGACCACCGCTTCTAATGTAACAGGGCAGTTGTGGAAATATCAAAATGATGTAACAAAACATTTTCAACTCGCTTTTAATAACCGTAAACTGCAATACGAAAACATTCAATTGCGTAGAAAACTTCCTGCAAGTTTTATTCCTGTTTATGGCAATGTCGTTAAAATTGACGATACTATTCAACACCAACAATACGAGTACATTCCTGCTGTTGTAATCAATTCAACTGTCAATAAACGCAACAATTATTTTACCTTAGATAAAGGAAAGATTGGAGGTATTAAAAAAGGGATGGGTGTATTTTCCAATAACGGAATTGTTGGAATTATTCACAATGTAAGTGATCATTATGCGGTAGTGAAGTCAGTATTGACCGAAGACATCAATATTGATGTGATGGTAGAGAAGAATGGGGTATATGGACTGCTGAAATGGAATGGTAAAAATGCTAAAATTGGTTCTATTTCAAGTATTTCGAATGACCTACCATTGAAGAAATGGTCTAAAATTATTACTCGTGGTGGTTCTGGAATCTTCCCACGAGGCATTCCTGTTGGAAAAATCAAAAGCATCGGAACGGTTGAAGGAAAACCATTGTGGGATGTGGAGATATATTATTCAGAAGATTATAGAAAGTTACAGAACGTTTATATTATCAAGAATTTGTTGCTTGAAGAACAAAAGAAAATTGAGTCCCAAGTTCCAGTAGATGAAGAAGAAGAATGATTGAAATAGTTAAACATAGTATTCGTTTTATATTGTTCCTGTTGGTGCAAGCTTTTGTTTTCAATCAGTTGGAAATAGGGTTGGGTATTCAATTGATGGTATATCCGTTGTTTATCTTTTTACTTCCGATTGAAATCAACATCTTTTTATTGATGATTTTGGCATTTTCTTTAGGTTATGGTATTGATATTATGTCGAATACTTATGGTTTACACGCTTCATCTGCTTTATTGATTGCCTACGGAAGACCTTATTTATTCAAATTATTTGAACCAAGAGATGGTTATCTACCTGGTGCAGAATTATCGATATATACGATGGGATATGCTTGGTTTAGTACCGTTTTTGGGATTATTCTAGCAGTGCATACACTCTGGTTCTTTTTCATCGAGCAATTTAAATTCAGTGAATTTTGGTTTATACTCTTGAAGACCTTACTTGGAGTTCCGCTATCTTTGGGAATTTGCATATTGATTCAATTGTTATTTCTGAAAAAGCCAAGTAATCGATGAATACAGACGCGCGCAGATACGTAATCATCATTTTCTTTTTGTTGGTAGGATCGATATATACCATCCGTTTATTTTATATGCAGGTAATTGACGAAAGTTGGACTTTACGTGCACAAGAAATTGCGGAAAAAAGAAAACAAATTACTCCACCAAGAGGAGTTGTTTTTGATCGAAGAGGTAAGAAAATCGTAGCAAATAAGACCTATTTCAACCTGATGATGGTGGAAGAAAACATCAAAAACTTTGATACTGTTGCTTTCGCGAAATTAATTGGTTGGACACCACACAAGGTGAAAAGTCGTTTTTGGGAAATTCGCAAAGGTGAGGGTATGTATTACAACAAACATACGGGTAAAACGACCACCAATTATCAAAAAATTCGAGCTTATCCTTTTGTCAAAGAGATGTCGATGGAGGAAATGTCTGCCATTGCGCCATACTTGCAAAATTTCCCAGGATTCTACGAGGAAATTACAAGTATGCGAAGTTATCCTTACGCTAACGCGGCCAATATTTTAGGTTATCTTTCAGAGGTAAATGGTGATGAGATCAAAGAAGATCGTTTTTACCGTCCAGGGGAAAATATCGGTCGTGCTGGTTTGGAACGTTTTTATGAAAAGGAATTACGCGGTATCAAAGGTATTCATTACATAGTAACTTCTGCATTAAATAATGCCATCGAACCATATGCTGATGGTAAATACGATACTATTGCAAGACAAGGTCCACCTTTAAAATTAGGGGTAGATATCAACTTGCAAGCCTATGGCGAAAAAATTATGAAAAAGAAAAGGGGATGTATCGTTGCTATCGAACCAAGTACCGGAGAGATATTAGCGCTTATTTCTGCCCCAACATTTGACCCTAACTTATTTGTTGGAAAACGTAGTATTGCGAAGAATTATCCTCGTTTAATTAATGATCCAAGTAAACCATTGTATCCTAGACCGTTATCAGCTGAATATCCTCCTGGATCTACATTCAAATTGATTCAAGGATTGGTTGCTTTGCAAGAAGGAGTGATTCATCCAGAAACAGGCTTCCCTTGTACTAAAAGTATGGTAGGATGCCACAATCACCCACAAGCTTCGAATGTAGCGGAGGCTGTACAATATTCTTGTAACCCTTATTTTTACTATACAGTACGTAAAATTATTCAACAAGGAAGACGCAAAAAGCAGACGGCAGACGCTGAAATTGGCTTGGAAAAATGGGCAAAATATATGCACAGTTTTGGATTTGGTGAAAAATTGGAAACGGATATCACAGGGGTACGACCAGGGTTGATACCAGATGCCAAGTATTACGATAAATGGTACGGTCATCATAATTGGTCATTTAGTACGATTCGTTCGATATCAATTGGACAAGGAGAGGTTAAAGCGACACCTCTGCAATTGGCGAATTTGGCTTGTATTGTTGCAAACAGAGGTTGGTACTATACACCCCATTTTGTTAAGTCAATCGGTAGAAAGGGTCCTTTGCCTGAATATCGCAAAAAACACTATACTATGGTTGACCGACGTCATTTTGATCCAATTGTGGAAGGAATGCGTATGGTGGTAAATGAAAAAGGAGGAACCGGAGGAGCTGCGCGTTTGAAAAATGATATTGTATGTGGTAAAACTGGTACTGTTCAAAATCCGCAAGGGAAAGACCACTCTGTATTTATCGCTTTTGCACCGATGAATAAGCCGAAGATTGCGATTGCTGTATTTATTGAAAACGCAGGATTTGGAGGAACTTGGGCAGCACCTATCGCGAATTTAATGATGGAGAAATACCTTTACAAGAAGATTTCTGACAAAGCCAAAGAAGAAAAAATGATGGAGGCTAATTTAGATTAATAGAGAGATGAAAAGAAACGATTCAATAGCAGGTAATATTGATTGGGGACTATTTATAGTTTTCCTTGTGATGCTTTTGATGGGTATCGCAAATGTTTATTCTGCTGCTTACAATCCTAAATTTCCTTCTTTATTTGATTTTTCTCAAAAATATGGGAAGCAAATTATGTGGGTGGCTTTTTCCTCTTTCCTGGGTTTACTTGTCTTTTTAATTGATGCTAGTATTTACCGCAAGTTTGCCATCCCGATTTACCTATTTTGCTTGTCTTTACTCGTTGTTGTACTGTTTATGCCTAGTGTTAACGGAGCAAGGGCTTGGTTAGGCATTGGTTCTTTGGGTATCCAACCGGCCGAATTTGCTAAAATTGGTACAGCAATCGCCCTGGCCAGTTTCATAAGCAGTATTAATGTACGGCAACAGACGGTAAACACAGTTGTGATTGCCAATATTATCTTGTTGGTGCCAATGGTGCTGATTTTGTTGCAACCGGATGCGGGTACCTTTGTCGTATTCACAGGATTTTTATTTGTGATGTATCGTGAAGGGATTACGTATGACCCTATTATTTTGAACTTAGTAAATCTTTTACCTGGTGTGCGTTTTAAAAAGACCTGGGTGGGTTCTCACTTTATTCCGATTTTATTCGTTGTCATCTTTTTGTCAATAATTACCTTATTGATGAGTAATAACATCATTACTTTTTCTTTCTTACCAGGAGTTGAAATACCAGGGTTTTTTGGCGTTATAGGCACATTGTTTACCATTGGGTTAAGTAGTTATCTTATACTACGTTTCTTCGTTTCTAAACGTGACAGACCGCGTATTACGATGATTGTAGTTATTGGATTCGTATTGTGTTCGCTCATTTCTTCCATTGTTAACTTTGGTTTTCAGGGATTGCGTAAGCATCAAAAGGACCGTATTGAATTATTTTTGGGATTACGCGAAGATCCGGACGGGGAAGATTACAACCGAAATAGAGCAATGGCGGCAGTGGGTTCAGGTGGTTTTTTTGGTAAAGGCTATAACAATGCCAGTGTTGCGAGTGTAGAATCTAATCACGTTCCTGAGTCTGAAACGGATTTTATATTTTGTCCTTTGGCTGAGGAATGGGGCTTCTTAGGAAGTTTTACCATTATGGGTTTATTTATGTTTATGTTGTTTCGAATTATACAAATTGCAGAACGACAAAAATCAACTTTCAATCGTGTATACGCTTATTCTGTGGCAATGATTTTATTTTATCACTATGCTGTGAATATAGGTATGAACATTGGATTTGCTCCTGTTATCGGTATTCCACTTCCGTTTTTTAGTTATGGTGGTTCTTCGATGATGTCTTTCAGTGTGATGATTTACATCTTATTGAAGTTGGATAGCCAACGAGGAGATGTATTGGGATAAGAAGAAAGAGAATAATTTATTTGATATAATACAAGTTTGTAACAATCCTTCCTTTTCTATTTTTAAGTTCCAACGACAACAGTTCCTTCGCTTCTTTCACCTTCCAATGAAAGGGTTCGACTAACACATCAATCCCACTATTTTGTTTCAAGCGTATCCCCTGTCCCGAAATTTTATCTTTGTTTGGTTCGAAATCTTCAGATGGAATGTGTTCGGTGATAATGACATATCGATAGCGCGATAATTTCTCCAAAATCTGCTGTACTTCTTGATTGGATAAATGTTGCAATACTTGTCTTACCAACGCACAATCACCGGCTGGAAGTTCATCTACCGCCACATCCAAACAGTGAAATAAAAGATTTTCATTTTTAAAGAGGGTTTTATTCCGTTCTATCAAGGCAGGAACGATGTCAACGGCGTGATAATGTGCAGCAAATTCCACCAATTCCTTTCCAACATTAAAATCCCCACATCCTAAATCGCAAACGGTGAGTGGTGTTTCAAAAGACTGTAAAAAATCAGATACAATATTAATGTAAGGAGTTATGATAGTAGAATCATGCGAACCT
>CANGHE010000174.1 GCA_947453545.1 Flavobacteriia bacterium | reverse complement strand
CCCTGTAACTTTTAAACATATTGAAGGAACACAAGACGGCAGAGACAAAAACCATTGCTATAATTATGGTACTCGAATCAATTGTAAATTCATTCAGAAAAAATATGGTTTGTAATCAATTACCAACAGGACTAAAATAAAAACGGCGCTGATGAGGCGCCGTTTTTATTTTTATTATTAAGTTAATTCTATCCCAAAGAGAAAGAAGAAATTGTTTGAACAGGATTTAATATCAAAATTGGAATATTTGCCTCATTTGTAATTAAGTATTCTTCAGGATTAGATACTAAACTAGAAAATATATTTGCTTTGTTTAAGTTCATAATAGTAATCAAATCAGCATTTACAGCTTCAGCATGTTTTAAGACTTCTTTTTCGAAGTTTTTAGGTGCTAGAAAAGAAATGTCATAATTAATTCCTCTTTCACTGAAAAATTTTTGAGCAAATTTTATATTTACTTTAATTTGAGAGCGGAAAATATCATCTGTTTCATCTGGAATAACTACATGAACATGTGATTTAAAGTAAGTAGCAATATTAGCAACATACCCTAATTTTTGTTTAGTCTCTTTGTTTAAATCTAATGGAACAACGATTGAATCATAACCAGATTCGCCAATTTCTTTCCCTTGTACTACAACGAAAGGAACATCAGAATGAGAAATTACTTTTAATGCTCTACTTCCTGTTAATTGTTGCCACCCTTTTACTCCATGAGTACCCATAAAGATTAACTCTGCATGATGCTCAGCAGCAAAATCACCAATGTCTTCAAAAATACTTCCTACGCGTGAAGTTGGAATAATTTCTACTTCTGTATTATGGTTAGCAATTACTTTTTTTAATTTGATGTCTGCATCCTCAATTTCTTTTGTTTTAGATACAACATGTAATAGGTAAATACGTGCGTTAACTGTCTTTGCAGTAGCAATCGCATGGTTCAACGCAACATCTGCAACAGGTGTAAAATCGTGAGGAACTACAAATACTTTATGGTTCATATGTGTTAATTTTTTTATTAAACTAAAAAATCGTTACAAAATTAAGAATTCCTATTGATTTGGAATACTTTTTTCAGTATAAATTCTTACGTATTAACAAATATTAAATTTTTTATAACAATCAGTAAATCATTTATTAACCTCAGAATAACAGTGTGTGTTTTCTTTTCATCGAATTTTGATTTATAGTTTTTTATTTAAAATTTAGAAATGAAGTTTATTGGTAAATTAATAAAACAAAGTGCTCAAATTGAATACAAGAAAGGTTCTAAAGAAAAACTTTCCTATGATTTCCAATTAGATGTGTTATATAAATTGCTTAAAAAAGCACGCAAAACTGAATTTGGATTGTTTTATAAGTTGGAAAAAATGTATAAAAATTCAGAAATTACGACTTATTTTCAAAATGATATTCCAATAGTTACTTATAATGAATTTTATGAATCTTGGTTATTTAGATTAGTAGCAGGTGAGAAAAACATTTGTTGGCCTGGGAAAATAAATTATTTTGCATTATCATCAGGAACTACAGGTGCTCCAAGTAAATTGATTCCTGTTTCTAAACAAATGATACGTTCATTTCAGAAAACAAGTATAAAGCAAATAACAACTTTATGCCAACTTAATTTACCTGATGAGTTTTTTCAAAAACAAGTACTTGTTGTTGGTGGATCTACGCAATTAGAAGATAAGGGATTATATTTTCAAGGAGATTTAAGTGGTATTTTAAAAAAACACACAAAAAAAATTGCTACTCCATTTACTAAACCTTCAAATAAAATAAGTGATATAAAGGATTGGTATAAAAAGTTAGAAAGGATAGTCATTGAAGCGCCAAATTGGGATATAGGAATTATTGCAGGTATTCCAAGTTGGTGTGTTTTATTGATGGAGGAAATTATACGTTATCATAATTTAACATCTATTCATGATATTTGGCCTAATTTACAGGTATATATTCATGGGGGAGTATTTATGGAACCATACTCAAAAAGGTTAGAAAGTGTATGTAATAATCCTTTATATCTATTTGATACTTATTTAGCAAGTGAAGGATACTTTGCATATCAAAAAAGAATTGATAATAAATCAATGCAATTATTACTTAATAATGGAGTTTTTTATGAATTTATTCCATTTAATTCTGAATATTTTAATGAAGATGGAAGTATTAAAGATAAGCACAAAGCTCTTACTTTAATTGATGTTCAAAATCATGTTGATTATGCTTTAGTTATTACAACAAATGCTGGTTTGTGGAGGTATTTATTAGGTGATACTATTCGATTCACTAATGTAGATAAAAGAGAATTTAAAATAGTTGGTAGAACTAAACAATATCTTTCTTTAGTTGGTGAACATTTATCTTTAGATAATATTCATACAGGTCTTTCTTTGTTATGTAAAGAATTAGATATCAATATTGATGAGTTTACAGTTTATTGTGATAAAGATTTTTCATGTCATCATTGGTATATATCTGTTTCAAAAAACATTGATAAATATTTATTAATTAATAAATTAGATGCTTTTTTGTGCGATATTAATGACGATTATAAATCGGCTAGAAAATACACTTTAAAGTGTCCCGTAATAACAATTTTAGAAAATTCTATCTTTTATTCATTTATGGAAAAGGCTGGAAAGTTAGGTGCTCAAAATAAATTTCCTAGGGTTATGAATGATACACAAAAGAATTCGTGGCTTCTATTTCTAAATGATTATTCATTCGATTGATAAAGCTTTATCTATATTCATTTATTTATAAATTACGATAGTTTTATATAATTTAGTAGGTTATTGTAAACTTTACGAACAGTTATGAATACATACGAGCGTTTATTAAATCAAATTGATGCATTTATACGCAAGTATTACAAAAATCAATTACTAAAAGGTGTTATATTGGCTTTTGGTATATTGTTATTTACTTTTTTATTAGTCACTCTTTTAGAGTTTTTTGGACGTTTTAGTTCATTTGTTCGTGGTGTATTATTTTTCTCTTTCTTAATTGTAAATATTTATTTATTAATTAGTTATATTATAATACCTCTTTCTAAATTGTTCTCTTTTGGAAAACGTATTTCAAGAGAACAAGCAGCGGTTATTATTGGTGAATTTTTCCCTGAAATTGCTGATAGATTATTAAATACCATTCAATTACACGATGCACTTTCTTTACAGGGTGGTAACTATGAGTTATTACGAGCAAGTATTAATGAACGAGCTACTTCGATAACTGCTATTCCTTTTTTAAATGGAATTGACTTAAAGAAAAATATGCTTTATTTGAAGTATATACTTCCTGTTTTTCTTGTTTTTTTAAGTATTGCTATTTTTTATCCTACTGTTTTAACACAAGGAAGTAAACGTGTTGTTCATTACCAACAAGAGTTTAAAGAACTAGCACCTTTTCAGTTTATTCTTTCTGATTACAACGAACAAGTAGTTGAAGGTGAAGATGTATTATTAAATGTAAAAACAATAGGTTCTATTATTCCTTCCAAAGTGTATATTGTGAGTTCGATGGGAACATTTTTAATGCAAAAGTCTTCTAGTATTGAACATTCATATGTATTACCGAGTATATCTCATTCCTTTTCTTTTCATTTTGAGGGAAATGGATTTTCTAGTAATGAGTATACTGTAAATTTAATTCCTAAATCTGCAATTGGAGTTTTTGATGCCTATTTAGATTACCCGAATTACCTTGGTAAAAAAGATGTTTTAGTTCAAAATGCGGGTGACTTGGATATTCCAGAAGGAACAAAAGTTACTTGGAAAGTAAAAGCAAAAAATAGTGCTTCTATCTTATTTGATTGGGGAAAATTTAAAGATGTATTTACAGATAATGATTTTCAGTTAACCAAAACTTTTGTTGCCTCCAATGAATTAGATGTTTTACTAAAAAACAAACAAATCAATAAAACGGATACTTTGCATTATTTAGTTCAAGTTACAAAAGATGCTTTTCCACATATTCAAGTTAGCCAACAAACAGATAGTTTATCAACGGCTACGAAATATTTTTCGGGTCAAATTGAAGATGATTATGGGTTGAAAAGTTTGTACTTTGTTTATACAATACATTCTCAGGGAAATAAACCAAAAACTGTTAGAAAGTCAGTTATGCCAACTGTTGGTACAGAGATGCGTTTTGGTTATGCTTTCGATTTTAGATCAGAAGAATTAACCTTAAATGACCGTATCGAATATCATTTTGAAGTTTCTGATAATGACGGTGTAAATGGCTCAAAAGTTACGCGTTCAGAAATGTTTACTTATAAACTTCCTTCTTTATCTGCATTGAATGAGATTAGAGATCAGAAGCAAGAAGTGGTGCGTGATAATTTGAATGAACTTTTGATGAAAGCGCAAAAATTCCAACAGAATGTAGATAAACTTAGAAAAGATGCTTTGAATGATAAGACTCCTGAATGGAATAAACAAAATCAAATACAACAGTTAAAAGAGCAACAACTACAATTGCAACAAGAGTTGAATGCTGTTCAACAACAAATGCAGGAAAGTATTCAAGAAAAGAATCAATTATCAGAATTGGATAAAGAACTTTTAGAAAAACAGGAAATGATTCAAGATTTACTTGAAAAAGTAATGGATGATGAAATGAAAGATTTACTTAAAAAGTTAGAAGATTTAATGAAGTCTGATGATAAAGAACAATTGGATAAGAAATTAGATAAACTAGATGCCAAGTCAGAAGATATGCAAAAGCAATTAGATCGTAGTATTGAGATGTTAAAGCGTTTGCAAGTCAATGAAAAAATGGATGGTATTGAAAAAGAATTGAATCAACTTGCTAAGGAACAGAAGAATTTAAAGGATAATATAGAAAATGAAAAATTAAGTGATTCCAAAGCCCTTGAAAAACAAAATGATATTGATAAGAAATTTGATGAGTTAAAAGAAGATATGAAGGAATTGGAGCAATTGAATAATTCACTTGAAACTCCAATGAATTTAGATAATACAGAGGATAATAAAAAGGCGATTTCAGAAGAATTATCTAAATCAAAAGATGCCCTGGATAAGGGAAATGAGAAAAAGGCTGGTAAAAGTCAAGAAAAGGCTGCTGAGGAGATGGAAAAATTGGCTGATGAATTAAATAAGAAACAATCTGCTGCAAATAAGAAGCAAGCAGGTGAAGATGTTGCTACGGTTAGAGCCTTACTGGAAAACTTAATGTCAATCAGTTTTAATCAAGAAGATATTTTGGTCAATTTCAGTAAAATTAAAACTACTGACCCACTCTATCGTAAATATGGACGTTTACAACGCTCTTTGATTGATGAATTAAAAATGGTTGAAGACAGTTTAAATCATTTAGCCAAACGTCAACTTAAGATTGCTTCTTTCATAGATAAAGAATTACGTGAAATTCATACGAGTCTTGATTTAGGATTAGAAGCAATTGATGAGCATCAAAAAAGAGAAATTGCTACGAATTTGCAATTTGTTTTAACTGGTGTTAATAATCTTGCATTGATGTT
>CANGHE010000173.1 GCA_947453545.1 Flavobacteriia bacterium | reverse complement strand
GGAAATCTGTTGCACCAACTTTCCGATTAGATCGTAAGGTATATGTTCTTCTTTTTTGAAGCGCATACAACTTTTTCCCATATCTAATTTTCGTTTGAATTGTTGTTCGTATGCTGCTACAAATGTGTTTTTTACCGTTTCATCAGCATAAATTCCCATATGATAAAAAGCAATGAAATTTTTCTGATTAGCTAGATTCATAAAAGGCAAGGGTAGTGAAGTATCACAATGATATCCTTTTGGGTAAAGCGTATGTGGAACTACATAACCAAGCATGCTATAATTGATACATTCTTCGAATCCTTCTGGTAAATTTTCAAGAATTGTTTGACGTAGTTTCAAGAAGCCATTTTTCCGATCTTCTGGAAGTGCATCTATGTATTCAGAAACATGCATGTTAGTTGAATTTCAAAAAGTGAAAAAGTATACATGTTGTTTCACTTCCTTCTGGGTGTTGCAACATATCATTTTGAGGTATAATCTTTTTCTCTAGGTATCCCTTGATATTTACTGAGCGATTGAGGTGTTCGTCAAGCAGTTTTCCAATTTCATCTGTTGAAGTAATTAACACTTCTTCTTTTTCTGTGGTAAGCACATAATATTCATAGCCTTGAGCACAAAAACTTTGTTTTGATTTCGACCATTGTTTTTTACTCAATATACCTTGCATACTGATTGTGTCAACCTTGGTTTCGGAACGAATTTCAGTTTGTGAATAGGTATAGTTAAATATAAAAAGTGAAAATGATAATGATAATGATAATAGAAGAATAATTCTCTTTGTAAACATCTAATGTTTTTTTTGCTTTAATATCAAAAGTACTGAATTTTATCTTTTTCCTTTTATTAATACCATAAATGTACTCAATCCAACAACCGTAATCGAACTAATTGGCATCAAAATAGCAGCAACCAATGGTGACATAGCACCTGAAATTGCAATACTTAGACCGATTACATTATATGACACAGAAAATCCTAAACAAGTCATTAGAACTACTTTGGCATAATTCGAAATTTTCAAAAAAGTAGGTAGTAAACGGAGGGTTGAAGCTTCCAATATTGCATCTGAAGAAGGAGTGAAATGAAAGATATCTTCTGATACAGCAATTCCAACATCCGCTTTTCCTAATGCCCCTGCATCGTTCAAACCATCACCAATCATTAAAACGGAACGATGTGTGTCTCTATTTATTTTTTGTGATTTTAAAGCTTCGATATAAGCTGATTTATCTGTAGGGGTTTGGTGAAATAGAATCTGTGTATTCGATGGAAACAAGGTTTTTAACTTTTCTGCATCTTTCTCATTATCACCGGATAACACATGGAGCTGATAATGTGACAATTCTTTAAGCATAATATCTATTCCTTGACGAATTTCCGAATGAAAAATAAATCGACCGAAATAGTGTTTATTGATTGAAATATGTACCGCAGTTTCATCTGAAATTTGAATATCATTTGGTGCTTCGGTGAGTGAGCGAGATCCTATTTTTACTTCCATCCCGCCACAAGTAGCAATGATTCCTTTTCCTGAAATTTCTTCAAACGATTCCATTTCATGAATGTCTAGGGTAGTCATTTGTTTTAGATACGTTACAACTGCTCGTGATAAAGGATGAGTAGATGAGTTAGCAACGGTTAGAATGCAATTTTTATGAAATTCACTCAGTTCAACACCTTCATATTCAATCCCATCTAATAATCCTGTTGTTAACGTTCCAGTTTTGTCAAAAACGATGTCTGTTACACCATTTATTCTTTCAATTACTTTTGTGTTTTTTAAATATAATCCTTTACGTCCTAAAACACGCATTACATTACCGAGTGTAAATGGACTGGATAAGGCAAGTGCGCAAGGACAAGCGACTATTAGAATTGAAACGACAATTTGTGTGATTTTTGCTGGATCTATGAAAGCCCATGCGATTCCTGCGCCTAAAGATATCAATAGAATGATTGCTAAGAAATAGTGCGATATTTTATCTTGCATTGTCACTTGATGCTGTCCTTTATCTTCTTTACTAACTTCATTCCAAAGTTGCGTTAATTGGCTTCGGTTGCATTCTTTTAAGACTTTGAATCCTGCACGTTGTCCAAGTAATTTACCTCCAGCATAAATAAAATCTCCTTTATGTTTGGTTACAGGGATAGATTCTCCAGTTACAAAACTATAATCAATCCGTGCTTCATCTGAAAGTAATTCACTATCACAAGGTATAACTTCTTCATTTCGAACATAAATAGTGTCTTGTTCTACTAAGGTTTCTATTTCTACGATTTCTTCTTTAAAGCCATCCCATTTAGTTATTGCTACAGGGAAGTAAGATGTGTAGTCACGTTCGAATGAAAGAGTTTTGTAAGTTTTATTTTGAAACCATTTTCCAATTAACAACCAAAAGATGAAGGTGGCAAATGAATCCATATATCCTGGTCCTTCCCCTGAGAATATGGAGTATGAACTTTGGCCGTACAACGCTATTATACCGATAGTGATTGGGACGTCTAAATTTAAACTTTTGTATTTTAAGGCTTTATAGGCAGAAACGAAATATTCACTTGCGGAGTAGAAGAGTACTGGTAACGATACAATGAAAGAAAGATAGGATGTAAAATTGCGCATTCTATGATTCATATCTTCAATTCCCAAGTATTCTGGAAAACTCCAGAGCATAATACTTCCAAATGCAAATCCTGCAATTCCAAGTTTGTATAAGAATTGTTTGTCTAATTTTTTTTCTGATTCATTGCGATTACCAAAGTTCGGAGCATACCCAATTTTGTCTAATAAAAGTGCTAAACCTGAAAGTTTAAGTTTGTCCGAATCATAACTTATGATTGCTTCTCGTTTGGTGAAGTTAATTTGACAACTTAATATTGCTGATTCTAATTTAGAAATATTTTCTAAGAGAAATATACAAGATGAACAATGTATTGAAGGTAAGAAAAGTGTAACTCGTTCAATATTTTCTTCCTTGAATTGGATGAATTTTTGTTGTATTGATTCGAGTTCTAAAAATGCATATTTATTTTCATTGGAAGCTGTTGGTTTAATCCCTGGTTTGTTTTCCAAGGTATAATAGGCATCCATATTATTTTCTGACAGAAGTTGATATACTGTTCTACATGCTGTGCAACAAAATTTCTTCTCTAACAGCAGATATCCTCTTCCGATAACATCATCTCCACAATGATAACAAGTTTCTGTCATAATTTTTTAATTGGTTTATCTTCGTGAGTCTGTATTATACTGTTTTTGAAAACATTCCTTCTCTTTTTTCTGTCCTTTGCAAATCCATATCAAATGCCATACACGCATTGCGTACAAAAGGAATTCCTGCTTGGGTAATCGAAATTGTTCTATCATGAATCGTTACCAATCCATCTATTTCCATTTCTTTCAATCGTTCTTTGATTGAGTCAAATTGGGATAATAATAGTGAGTCAGATGTAAGTGAGGTCTCAAAATGACACATCAAATCTAATATATGTCTACGAATAACTAAGTCTTCTTCGGATAATATATGTCCGCGAAAAACAGGTATTTCTCCTTGGTTCACACGTTCAATGTAATCCTCAACCGTTTTTTCATTCTGTGCAAATCCAAACCAGCTATCCGAAATCGAAGACATTCCCAAACCAATCATTAAAGATGTGTTTTGAGTAGTGTACCCCATAAAATTACGATGTAGTTCTTTATTATTCATTGCAATAGCTAGACTATCGTGTGCTAATGCAAAATGATCCATTCCAACCTCAATATATCCGGCTTTTTCTAACAAAGATTTTGCAATTTCATACAACGCACGTTTCTCGCTATCTTTAGGTAAATCATTTTCATCGTACCCTCTTTGACCGACTCCTTTCACCCACGGAACATGTGCATAACTGTAAAGGGAAATTCGATCTGGCATCAATTGCAAGGTTTTAGATACAGTATCCTCGATGTCTTGTATTGTTTGTTTAGGTAAGCCAAATACTAAATCATGACTGATTGAAGTATAACCAATTTCTTTCGCTTTTTTATGTACTGATTGAACTTGTTCGAAAGGTTGAATACGATGAATAGCTTGTTGTACTGTTTGACTGTAATCTTGAATCCCTAAACTCAGACGCTTAAAACCTAGTTTGTATAATGTTTCAAGATGCTCATCTGTCGTGTTGTTTGGATGTGCCTCAAAGCTAAATTCATAATCTGTTGGATGTACCTTAGCTAAGATTGTTAATGAGGTGATTAACCTGTTCAGTTCTGATGGACTGAAAAAAGTTGGAGTTCCACCTCCTAAGTGTATTTCTCTAATTACAGGAGTGTATGGTAAAGCATTCAAATACAATTTCCATTCTGCGATAACTGCATTGATGTAGGGCTCTTCAACAGCGTGATTTTTTGTAATTCTTTTGTGACATCCACAGAAGGTGCATAAACTTTCACAAAATGGTAAATGAATGTATAAACTGATTTCTTCTGAATTAAAATGTTTGTAATTCAATTGAATAGATTCTACCCATGTTCTATCTGATAACGGATTGTTTTTCCAAAAAGGCACTGTAGGGTAGGAGGTGTAGCGAGGTCCTGGTACGTTGTATTTTTGTATGAGTTCGTGTGACATTGTATCTGTTTTATGATATTTCAAAATTATTCAGATTATCTGAAGCAAAATATGACTAATATCATTACTAACAAAATTAGAGAATATGTTTCTTGATTTTATAAGTTTTAATACGTATATTGTTTTTATATTTAATACTTATAGTTATGAAGAATTATACATTTATTAGTTTTTTGAGCACTATTTATCTATTTTGTTCATTGCATCTTTTTAGTCAAAATAAAGAGATAGCGACATTTTCAAGACAATGGAATCCTTCTAGTAGTAATTGGGAAATGCAAGATTCATCATCAATTGCATATGATAGTAAAGGAAATATATCCTCAATTATTTTCTTTGCGGGTGATGAGCCCTTTACTGGAAAGTTTACCCAGTACAGTAAATTGGAACATACTTATTCTATTTCTAATAAATTGGTTTTATCGAATTCGTTTACTTGGAATACAAGTTTATCCAAGTGGGACACGGTATCTAGGAGTGTCAAATCATACGATCAGAATGATAATCTTATTTTAGATTTTACAGACAATTATAGTAATGGTTGGCTTAAGGTGTTAAAATATGTCTACAATTATGATAATGCAAACAACTTAACGAAAGAAGAATCTTTTTTATGGGATACTAAATTGAACGCATACGTATATAATGATTTATCTCGTAAAACAGATTATGTATATAATGGTAATAATGAACTATTGGTTAAAACAGATTATTTGTATGATACAACTGCGATTGCGTTTAAAGGAGTACATAAATATAACTATACAAATGCTTTAGGTAAAACAGTTTTAATTTTACATCAAGTTTGGGATGGTCAAAGTAAGTGGTACGATATGGATAGAGATTCATTGATTTATTCAAATGGATTATTAGTTGAAAATTATCATCGTTATAGACATCAAGGCGGTAT
>CANGHE010000172.1 GCA_947453545.1 Flavobacteriia bacterium | reverse complement strand
TTGAAACCTCTTTACAAAGAAACGTTACAGTTGAATAAAAATGGATTATACAACAAACACACCAAAGACTTTATTCTACCAGCTTGGAAACAAACAGGAAAATTCTTAGTGTTAATTAGTGAAAACGAAAAAACGGAACAGCGTTTAACAACAGAAGATAGTATCGATTCTCATCTGAAATTCTCTCACCTAACGATCGATGTGCACGAACATACCGCAATTTATAAATCAGAAAACAATAAAGGTATCTTGCACGTACACGATATAATGAACGGAAAACCCATTGCAAAAGCAAAAGTATCCGTAAAAAAGGGATATAACCAAAATGAAAAAGAAACATATTACATAACCGATAAAAATGGGGAATGTATTTTCCCTTTGGAGAACAATTACACAAATTGGAAAGTTACTTTTAATAACGATAGTATTGAAAGTTCAATGTACGATAATAATCATTATGAAAGAGATGAAGATGAGGTTCATTTTCAAATACTTACCAACAGAGCAATTTACAGACCAGGACAAACAGTTTATTATAAGATATATGGATATAAAATAAAAAACCACTTAAAAAGTGTAGTTAAAAATGAAAAACTAAAAATCTATTTCAAAGATCAAAACCAAAAAGATATTTTCATTTCTGAGAATGAATTTATTACGAACGATTTTGGCACATATAGCAGTTCTTTTACACTTCCAAAAACTGGATTTTCACTAGGGCAAATACACATTATTGTTGGAAGTAGTAATGAAAATTCAGGAGGTTACAATTCTATCAGAGTCGAAGAATACAAAAGACCTACTTTTTATATAGAAAATAAATTCACCAAAAATGAGTATCAACTAGGAGAAAGTATCACTTTTAAAGGAAAAGTAATGTCCTACGCGGATTATCCTATTACGAATGCTAACGTTAAAATAGCAATTAAATCATCCAGTTATCATTGGAGAGAAAATCAAAGTCCATTTCATAAAGACACTGTCTTGAAAACAAATGCAAAGGGAGAATACAGTTACACATTTCGTTTGCCTTCCAATTCAAAATACGGAATGAACCTTAACATAAAATCAGTAGTTACGAATCAAACCGGAGAAACCCAAGAAAATGAGATAGGCAAATTCATCGGAAATAAGAAAAATGAATGGACGGTATATGTACCAAATGAAATACTAAGCTCAGAAAATAATATAATTCACTTTAAACTAACGGATAGCGTTAAAGAGAAGATACCTTTTCAACTGATTTTGCTGCGAGAAAACAACAACAGAAATGAGATAAGCCAAACATTCGAAGAACAAGAATTTCAAGGATTTAAGCAATTAGAATTCAATAAATTACTTCCCAATTGTTCCTATTATCAATCTCAGATAAAACCTGTATTCGATACACTACTCACTGAAAAGAAATATGTTAATGACAGTATATCAATACAAAAACTATCAAACAATATACCAGGAACTTACAAATTAACCTACTATTTTATTAATAATCAAAATGATACAATTATTGAAAACAAAGAAATAAAAAGCATTGATTTAACAAACGAAGACAAACAACACAATGAAGCATTATGGATAAAACCACATCTGCAATACCCAACTATTGGCCAAATGGTACCAATACTGATTGGCACAAAATTTAATAATCAAATCGTTCACTATCGTATTTATCGTGACAATCACCTGATAGAACAAAAAACGATCAAAATCGACAAACGCAAAACAATATATTACACAATCAAAAAAGAAGATATTGATGGTATCTCACTAGAAGCCTATTTGGTGAAACAAGGGGATTTTCATACTAGGAATAGTAGCATCGATATTTCACAACAAACGAAACAAATTAAGTTAAAAATCGAAACAAAACGTACCTTTTTATCCCCAGGACAGAAGGAGAAATGGGTTATTTCACAACAAAGTATTTTAAATAATGACAAAGAATTAGCTGTAACAATGACTGATGCTTCATTGGATAAAATAGTAACTTCTGATTGGTATTTTTATAATTATATCAGTAATCCAAATTATGACAATTGGAACAATGTAAATATTTCATCTGACTTAAATTTTATAGAAAATTGGCAAAGCAGATATTTATATATCAATTATCTTGGTGATACGATTGAAATGTCTAACGGATCGGGTTACGGGAAAGGATATGGTATTGGAGATAGAAATAAAGTTGGGGGCGAAATAATGAAAATGTCTGTAAGAATTTCGAAAGACATAGATGATAGTTCTGATAGTTTTGGAAATGTTAATCGAGAATTATCAACATCTAATAAACCTTCTACCCCTCGCACCAACTTCAACGAAACAGCCTTCTTCTACCCTAACCTTTATGCAGACAAAGAAGGTAAATTTTCGTTTGAGTTCACCTTACCTGATGCATTAACGACCTGGAAATTCAGAGCCCTTGCCCACGACAAAGAAATGAATAAAGGACAATTAACAGAATACTTTATCGCGCAAAAGGAATTAATGGTACAACCCAATGCACCCCGTTTTTTACGAGCAGGTGATACGATTGAGTTCGCTGCTACCGTAGTTAATATCACGGAGAAAAACGTCCCCATTGATGTGTCATTGGAATGGTTCAACCCTTTTACAAACGAAGTAATTCCATATGTTTTCGGTAAATTAGATGTACAAAAAATAATACTTACAGGAAAACAAAGCAAAACCGTTTCTTGGAAATTAGCAATTCCCGAAAAGGACTTAGACCTTGTAGCATATCGTATCAAGGCAAGTTCGGAATTGTTTACGGATAGCGAAGAAAAAGCATTACCGATATTAAGTAATCGTGTATTAGTCACCGAAGCATTACCAATAACTATCGAAGAAAAAGGAAATTACACCTTCGAATTAGATAAACTAAGCAAAAGCACTTCAACAACGCAACAACACCAAAACGTAGTATTTGACTTCACTTCAAATCCTGTATGGTCAGCTGTTAAATCACTACCTAGTGCCAGTACTACGACATATCAAAGTGCAGATGCATTATTCAACGCATACTACATCAATGCCTTAGGTTCCAAAATTCTAACATCTAATCCTTCTATCAAGCAAGTGATTGCTAATTGGAATGTTTCAAGTTCAGAGTTAACGAAACAACCTTCTTTAAACACAGTTGATCTTACTGAAACGCCTTGGGTAAATGCAGCACAATCAGAAAGCGAACAACGTAAAGAAATAGCTTTCTATTTGAACGAAAACAACTTATTGAATCAACAAAAAAATTATCACGATCAACTCTATCAACAACGCAATGCAGACGGAGGGTGGTCGTGGTTTGCAGGTGGGATATCAAACCCATATATCACTACCGAGATTGTTTTTGGAATGGCTCAGCTCAATGAAGGTGTATCAGAGTTAACACAAAGCATTAACTTTTTAAATGAATATTTCAATACAAACTATAATACACAAAAACGAAATGGTAGCATAAATGATAATTGGATATCTGCCAACGAAATTAAATGGCTTTATATACAAGCAACTTATAACATATCAAACAATGAACTCATAACACATTTAAATAAATGCCTCAATAATAGTTGGACCAAACTCAGTTTAAAACAACAAGCACTTGCTGGAATGTATTTATTGAAAGCAGGAAATACAACCTTCGCAGCTAAAATCGCGGCTTCTATCCAAAACAGAGCAACTAAACGTAAAAACACCGGTACCTATTGGAATGAAAAATACTATTCCAACTCAGAGGCAATCGAAACACAAGCATATATATTACAATTTTTCGCTTCATTAAAAAGTGAACCTTCCTTAATGTCTTCGATACAATTGAGTTTATTAAATCAAAAAAGAGGACAATTGTGGGAGAATTCTGCAACTACCGCAACCGTAATTAACGCTTTCCTTTCAGTGCCTTCAATACCTATACAAACAAAGGTAAGTGCAAACATACGTATTGCTAATATACCTCTTTCAGGTTCCACGAATGAACTCGGAGACATTACTCACGTTTGGACAAAATCTGAAATCACCCCTAAACTTGGCAAAGTAGAAATTACTCAAAATGAAAACAATCCAAGTTTTGGCTCATTAACCTATGCATACACAGAAAACATACAAAAGGTAAACAATAGCACGACAGGATTAACTATTGAAAAAGAAATCTACCTCATCCAAGGAGAACAAGAAATCTTAGTTAGTCCTAAAACAAACTTAAAAGTTGGTGACCAATTACGCATCCGACTCAAAGTTACCAGTGATCGTTCCTTAGACTTTGTACATATCAAAGACCTAAAAGCATCAGGAATGGAGAATGTAAATCAACTTTCCAGTTATGGTTATGGAAAAAATGTGTCCTACTATATAACCCCGTATGACAACCGAACTTCCTTTTTCATTGAAAATCTTCCCAAAGGGAAATCAAGTCTGAGTTACGATGTACGTCTAACTCATAAGGGAACACAATCAATAGGATATGCGTTGGTAGAATGTTTGTACGCCCCAGAATTTAGAGGAAATACAAGTGGGACGAAGATTGTGGTAGAGTGATATTATTTTGAGAAGAGAAGGTTTATAAAATGCCGATTTCGACTCCGCTCAATCTGACATTAATTTGATCTCTGCTCAATCTGTCAATAACTTCCGTCAGACTGAGCCTATCGATACCTGTCAGGCTGAGCGGAGTCGAAGCCACCCTACAAAAACAAAAAAGGGAGAACGTAATGTTCTCCCTTTTTTTTATTTAAAAGTATATCGATTTCGACTTCGCTCAATCTGACATAATAGATACTTAATCTGACCAATGCGTCAGGCTGAGCGGAGCCGAAGCCTAAGCCTCCACTACATTCGCATAACTCTCCACACTTGGACAAGAACACACTAAGTTTCTATCACCAAATGCATTGTCTACACGACGCACAGGAACCCAGTATTTAAACTCTTTCAAGTAAGAAACTGGATATACAGCTTCAGCTGGTGTGTATGGGTATTCCCAGTTTTTATTGATGATGCAATCTGCGGTATGCGGTGCATTTTTCAATAAGTTGTTTACTTTATCTGCATGTCCATTTTCGATTTCTGCAATCTCTTGACGAATCTTGATCATTGCTTCAATGAAACGGTCTAATTCTGCTTTATCTTCACTTTCAGTTGGTTCAATCATCAAAGTGCCAGCAACTGGGAAAGATACTGTTGGAGCGTGGAAACCAAAGTCAATCAAACGTTTTGCCATATCCGCAACTTCGACATCCGCAGTCTTTTTGAACTCACGACAATCTAAGATTAACTCGTGTGCTACTGTATCGTTTTTACCTGTATACAAGATTGGGTAATGTGCTTTCAATTGTGCAGCGATGTAATTCGCATTTAAAATCGCATTTTCAGTTGATTCTCTCAATCCTTTTGCACCTAACATTTTGATATATCCGTAAGAAATCAACAAAATCAATGCACTTCCGTATGGAGCAGCAGAAACTGCGTGAATCGCTTTTTCACCACCCGCTTTCAATAATGGACTTCCTGGTAAGAAAGGAACTAAGTGTGCTGCCACACCGATTGGTCCCATACCTGGTCCACCACCACCGTGAGGAATCGCAAATGTTTTATGTAAATTCAAGTGACAAAC
>CANGHE010000171.1 GCA_947453545.1 Flavobacteriia bacterium | reverse complement strand
GCTTGAGAAAAATTCACAGAATCTGTTCTCATATAGGTAATCTTTCCTGCCTCATATAATTTTTGAGCAACTCCCATAGTTCTCGAAACAGAGAAACCTAATTTCAAACTTGCCTCTTGTTGCAAAGTAGAAGTAGTAAATGGAGCAGAAGGTGTTTTTGTTGCAGGTTTAGTTTGTACATCTAATACCGTAAAAGCAGTTTCCTTACATTCTTCTAATAAAGATTGTACCTCATCTAAGGTTCCAAAATTACGCGCGATTTCTGCTTTTATTTTTTCTTTCCCTTTATAAAAGAGAGCTTGAACTTTAAAAAACGATTCTGATTGAAACGAATTGATTTCTTTTTCTCTTTCTACAATTAAACGAACAGCAACTGATTGAACACGTCCAGCAGACAAACTCGGCCTTACTTTTTTCCATAATACAGGTGAAAGCTCAAAACCAACTAATCTATCTAATACACGGCGAGCTTGTTGAGCATCTACCAACTTCAAGTCAATAGAACGTGGATTATCTATTGCTTTAAGAATTGCCGGCTTCGTAATCTCATTAAAAGTGATTCGTTTCGTCTCTTTTTTTGCTAAATTAAGAGTTTCGTACAAATGCCATGATATTGCTTCTCCCTCACGGTCCTCATCCGTTGCTAACCAAACAATCTCTGCTTCCTTCGTAAGTTTTTTTAATTCCGCGACTACAGCTTTTTTATCAGCAGAAACTTCATAATTTGGATGGAAATTATTTTCAATTTCAATTGCCATGCCTTTGGAAGCTAGATCCCTTACATGTCCGTAACTTGATTTAACGACAAAGTCTTTTCCTAAGTAACCCTCAATTGTTTTTGCCTTTGCAGGGGACTCTACTATCACTAAATTTTTTGCCATATCAACCCTAATTTATGCTTAATTGCTGTGCAAATTAAGTTTAATTAAATTCAAAAAGCAAACAGAATGATTTAAAAAGTAAAACTTAGATTAGACTATATATAATAAAGTAACATAGAAAAACAGAGTTAAAGTCTGTTATAATTGATTGTTAAATAATGATAAATCGAAATTAATAGTACGAAAATGAGCTGCTGACATTTTGACACCTTATATATTTTTGATTAATTTTACATACTCTTAAAGTTTAGAATAATGAATGAACATGATTTAGGTAACAACAAAACTATTGATGAAAGTAGACAAGGAGAAGCTATTATGGTAACTTCCGAAACTAACAATGGAAAAAAATTGTTTCTTGAAAGTTATGGATGTGCAATGAACTTTTCTGATAGTGAAGTAGTTGCATCCATTCTATCCAAGGAAGGATATACTACTACACGCGATGAAGCAGAAGCAGACATCATCTTATTAAATACATGTTCAATTAGAGAAAACGCTGAACAGAAAGTGCGTGTTCGATTGAACGATTTTAAAAATAGAAAAAAACGTCAGCCTGGATTGATAGTAGGAGTTTTAGGTTGTATGGCAGAGCGCTTGAAACAAAATTTACTTGAAGAAGAAAAACTTGTAGATATTGTTGCAGGTCCAGATGCTTATAGAGAACTACCAGGACTTATAACAGAAGTTGAAAGTGGCCAAAAGGCAGTGAATGTGCTTTTATCAAGGGATGAAACATATGCAGATATAAGTCCTATTCGTTTAGATGAAAAAGGAGTAAGTGCTTTTGTAAGTATTACTAGAGGCTGTGACAATATGTGTTCATTTTGTGTTGTCCCATTCACCCGTGGTAGAGAACGTTCAAGAGACCCTCATACAATTGTGGAAGAATGTAAAGATTTATTCAATCGAGGCTACCGTGAAGTTACTTTATTAGGACAAAATGTTGATAGTTACCGTTGGAATATGACGAGCAAAGGCGAGATTAAAGATGCTAATGCACCTACTACTAATTTCGCAGAATTATTAGCAATGACTGCAGAAGTTAGCCCTTTACTTCGTATTCGTTTTTCAACTTCTCATCCTAAGGATATGACAGATGAAGTATTACATACAATGGCAAAATATCCTAACATTGCTAATCATATACATTTACCTGTACAATCAGGAAATAATGATATGTTGTATCGTATGAATCGAGGATATACAAGAGAGTGGTTTTTAGATAGAGTCAAAGCAATTAAAACAATTTTACCAGATTGTACAATTTCAACTGATATTATCTGCGGTTTTTGTGGAGAAACAGAAGAAGAGCATAAAGAAACTCTATCTATCATGAAAGAAGCAAAATTTGATTTTGCTTATATGTACATGTATTCAGAGCGACCAAAAACTTTGGCAGAACGCAAATTTAAAGATGATGTTCCTGAAGATGTCAAAAAAGCAAGATTAACAGAGGTTATCAACTTACAACAAGAAAATTCTTTATCTGCTCACAAACAATTTGTTGGTAAAACACAAGAAATATTAATTGAAGGACTGTCAAGAAGATCTGAAGAACATCAAGTAGGAAGAAATCAAAACAATATCAAAGTAGTTTTCCCAAAAACAGCATTACCAATTGGTAGTTATGTTCAAGTGAAAATTACGGATTGTACATCAGCAACTTTATTAGGAGAAGTGGTTAATCTTTAATTATGAATCTTCAACAGATAAAACAACGTTTTGGAATAATAGGGAATTCCCAATTATTGAATCGTGCCTTAGAAATCGCTGCACAAGTAGCCCCTACTGATATCTCTATCTTAGTTACTGGAGAAAGTGGTACTGGTAAGGAAATAATACCGCAGGTTATTCACCAATTAAGTGCACGTAAACATGGGGAGTACATAGCAGTAAACTGTGGAGCAATTCCTGAAGGAACAATTGATTCCGAATTATTTGGACATGAGAAAGGATCATTTACAGGTGCAAGTGGCAGCCGACAAGGATATTTTGAAGTAGCCAATGGAGGAACATTATTCTTAGATGAAGTCGCGGAACTTCCTATGCAAACACAAGTTCGACTATTGCGTGTACTAGAAACAGGAGAATTTATCCGAGTAGGTTCTTCCAAAGTAATTAAAACAAATGTTCGTGTAGTTGCCGCAACAAATGAAAACATGCAACGTGCAGTTTCCTCAGGGAAATTTCGAGAAGATTTATTATACCGTCTGAGTACTGTTCCTATTAGTTTGCCAGCATTACGTCAACGAAAGGAAGATATATATTTATTATTCAGAAAATTCGCAAATGATTTTGCTGAAAAATATAGAATGCCGGCTATCCGTTTAACTCCAGATGCGGTTCAAGTTATTGAAAATTATAGTTGGTCAGGAAATATTAGACAATTAAAGAATTTGGTAGAACAAATTTCTGTTATAGAAAGTAAACGGGAAATTGATGCAGTAGCCATGGAAAGTTATCTCCCAGTCAAGGAAGAAATTTTTCCAAGCGTCATTAAATCAGATGAATCTATTTCTGAAAGAGACTTGATGTACAAATTCCTTTTCGACATGAAAAGTGATTTAAATGATTTAAAAAAATTAGTTCACGAATTAATTTCAAAAGGTCCTAGCGAAGTACAATTAAATTCTGATCAGACAGCTATGATTAGCCGAATGTATAATGAGATTATTCCAGTAACTGAAAATTCTCATTTACTTCAACCTGCTATAGACAAACCAACCTTCATCAATAATGATGCTAATTTTCACCATGATTTCCATGAGCACGTCGAAGTAGAAGAATCTTTATCGCTCGAAGACAGAGAAAAAGAGTTAATCAAAAAGGCATTAGAAAAACATCGAGGAAAACGCAGAAATGCAGCTGAAGAATTAGGTATTTCAGAACGGACTTTATACAGGAAAATTAAAGAATATAACATACAAGCATAATGCGTATAACTTCTATCTTATTTCTATTCTTAATTATTTTGAGTGGCTGTTGGCCTACAAGCGTGTCATTTACTGATACAGGCTCAATGCCTATTGAATGGAAAACATTCTCTATCAATCCCATAGAAAACAATGCACCAAATGCTCCTGTTAGCTATACAGCAAACTTGGCAGATGAACTAAGAGATGGGATTCAAAATAATACAAGATTAAAATTATCAACAAATCCTAACAGTGGAGAGGTTCGAATTGAAGGAAATGTTTCTAACTACAGCATTACCCCTATCGCACTTCAACCAGGTGATAACGCAGCAAAAAACAGACTTACCATCAATTCTAATTTCAAAATACATATATTAGCTCCCAAAGAACAGGAGTTTACGGTGAATTGTTCACGATTCTCCGATTACGCGTCTGACAACGATTTTTCGAATGTAGAAGCTAACTTAATAAAAGAAATAAATAAACAGATCGTGCAAGATGTGATTAATAAATTACTTTCCAATTGGTAACCATATGAATACAGTAGATATTGCGCATCGTATTAATCACCCAACAAGTACTTCTGCTACAGAAATTGCTTCATTGAAAGATTTGACACAAAAATATCCATATTCACAAGTTTTTTCAATTCTATATCTAAAATCACTTGCTAATGAAAACTCATTTAATTTTGAAGAAGAATTACCTTTACATGCATATAAAATAAGCGATCGAAACAAACTTTTTGAATTAATACACTCTATTGATTCAAAGCAAATACATACAGAAAATTCAATTGATAAAAATATTATTATTCAAGAAGAGAAAGAAATAATTCCTGAAATTGAAGTCACTACGATAGATAATGAAGAAATTATTACTCCTATTAACGATCATGATGAATTAACACAAAAAGAAGAAAAAGTATCGTCCGCTTTGGATATTGAAATCATATCTAATGTAATATCTAATGTATTTAGTCAAGAATTTGAACCGGAACAAGAACAAAATAGGAATGATGAGAAAATTACAAATTCAGAAAACAATCATACATCAATTGAATCGCCTAAACCTTTCTCTTCTTGGTTGAAAGCGAATAAAAAACCAACTCCAGAACCTAAAATAAATCAAATAATAGAACAATTTATTCAAGACGAGCCAAGTATATCAAAACCGACAAAAGAATTTTATTCACCTGTTAAACAAGGACAAAAAAGTATTGACTCTTCAAATATCATTTATTCTGAAACATTGGCGAATATTTTAGCGATTCAGGGTAATTATCCCAAAGCAATTTTAGCATATGAACAATTAATCTTGACAATTCCAGAAAAAAAGATTTACTTTGTACAAAAAATTAAAGAACTTAAAGAAAAATTAAACTCATAATTATGTCAGCACTATTATCTATCGTTATTATTTTGGCTAGTATTTTACTAATCATTGTTGTGTTCATTCAAAATCCAAAAGGTGGAGGCTTATCATCTGATTTTGGTGGTGCTACTCAAATTGGTGGTGTTCAAAAAACAAATGATTTTATTGATAAAGCAACATGGGTATTAGCTGTTACAATAGTAGTATTTAGTATTATATTAACTATACAGTCTACACCTAAAAAGGTAAATGTACCTCAAGCTACTGAACAACAACAAGGACCACAAAACGGAGCTCCTCAACAATAAAAAAATATTCATCCTTTCAAATGTCAGTATGTCACATACTGACATTTTTTTTATCCAATTTTTTATAAAAAAAAGGAAAAATTGTCCCAATAATATATTGGCACGTATTTCGTAATTAAGAAATCAAACTTTAAATAATTAATATCTATGTCTATTTCATTTAAACCATTGGCAGATCGCGTTCTTATTGAACCATCTCCAGCAGAGGAAAAAACAATTAGTGGAATCATCATTCCTGATTCTGCGAAAGAAAAGCCATTACACG
>CANGHE010000170.1 GCA_947453545.1 Flavobacteriia bacterium | reverse complement strand
TCACACTTGTAGAGATGATATTGATGATTCTACCGTAACCATTGTCTTTCATCAACGGATACAATGCTTGTACTAACACGTGATTACAAATCAAATGTTGTGTAAAAGTGTCATAAAATTCTTCGATTGAAGCCTCACGAATCGGTCCACCTTTTGGTCCACCTGTGTTATTTACTAATATATGTGCTGTGTTCCCTGCGTTTACATATGCCTCTAAAGCAGCTTTTAATGCCTGTGGTTGAGAAAAATCAGCTTGAATATAGGAATGTTTTTGTCCTAGTGGAGTTGGTAATTCAGCAACCGTTTCTTGCAATTTATCCTCGTTTCTTGCAATTAAAACCAACGTAGCACCCATCGATGCCATTTCAAGTGCTGCTGCTTTTCCGATACCTTGTGTACTTCCACATACAACAGCTGTTTTGTTTTCTAAATTTAAATTCATCTCAATTATTTGTTTTATTGTTTTTCATACATTAGTTTACCTACTCGCTCGATGTGATTCACCAAATCAGAATTTGTAATTTGCTCAAAAATAGAAATATCAAAAAGATAAGGCAATAGTAAATCATCTAATTTAGTATCAACTGCATTTAAGACAGATAAATCTAATCCTTCACCAATCAATGTTAAATCAATATCAGAACCTTCTCTGTAATTTCCTTTTGCCCTTGATCCGTAGATGACTACTTTGGAAATCTTTGGAAAAGAAGCAAAAACGAGATTTATTTTTTCTATCACTTTTTCTTCTAAACCAAATTTCATCGCTCTTATTTATTTTGTACTCAACGGATCTTTTATTTACTTATGTTCTTTATCCAAGGTTTCTTTCAACTTGATAAAACAACCAAAGTAAGTATCTACAATTTTAGCAACAATCTCAGATGCAATTAATTCATTGTACGTATGACTCGATTTTATTCTACTTTCAATCATATCCATCCACTTATCACCTTCGGTTATCAAACCACGATTAAATGCTAAGCGAAAAGCATCTCTACTTCCTCTTATCGAATCATCACCTTGGTATTCAAAATAGTCTTTCATCACGTTCCAAGCCAACTCATAGGTATACTCAAATGCTTGAATTAAGCCTTGTTCCTCTAACTCATTCAATTTACCCTGTTGGATAAATTTGGTGAGTTGGCTCAACGCTTTTGTATAATTAGCAAATCTTTGTTTCCAACGAATATCTTGTTCCATGTGTATCTAAACTAAAATTCCATCATTCATTTCACTAGGTTTCTCCCAGTCATTTCCAATGGTGTAGCAATTCCTAGTCGTCCTAAAATAGTTGGCGCAACATCTGCTAAAATTCCATTTTCCAATTTGACATCGTCTTCAGTAACAAGTACTACCGGAACAGGATTTAAGGAGTGAGCCGTATTCGGAGAACCATCTGCATTCAATGCGAAATCTGCATTACCGTGGTCTGCGATTACCAAAAATTCGTAACCTAATTTTTTTCCAGTTGCTATCACCTCTCCTAAACAAGTATCAACCGTTTCAACTGCCTTTTGGATTGCTTCGTACACACCAGTATGACCAACCATATCCGGATTTGCGAAGTTCAAACAGAAGAAATTCGGTTTTTCTGCTTCCATATAATCTACAATTTTATCCTTCACTTCTGGTGCACTCATTTCAGGTTGTAAATCGTAAGTAGCAACTTTTGGAGAATTTACCAAAATGCGGTGCTCCTTAGGGAAAACCTCTTCTCTACCACCACTGAAAAAGAAAGTAACATGTGGGTATTTTTCAGTTTCAGCGATGCGCACTTGGGTACGATCCACTTTAGTCAATACTTCACCTAAAGTATTTTTTAAATTATCTTTCTCAAAAATTACGCGTACATCTTGAAAAGTAGCATCGTAATTAGTCATTGTATATAAATGAAGGTTCAATTTCTTCATCTCAAACTCTGGAAAGTCCTTTTGTGTTAAGGTAGTCACGATTTCGCGTGGTCTGTCAGTACGGAAGTTAAACGAAATCACTACATCTCCTTCTTTAATGGTAGCAATAGGCTGACCATTTTCAGCAATAAAAGCAGGTTCAATGAATTCGTCCGTAATATCATTCGTATAAGAATGTTGTATTGCTTCTTCAGCAGACGCAACAGCAGTTCCTTTTCCTAACACCATCAAATCGTAGGCTTTTTTAACACGTTCCCAACGATTATCACGATCCATAGCATAATAGCGACCTACAACAGATGCGATTTTTCCAGTTGTAGTAGCAATTTCCTTCTCTAATTCTTGTATGAAGTGTAATCCACTTTTTGGATCACAATCACGTCCATCTGTAAACGCGTGTATAAATACCTCATTCACACCTTGTTCTTTTGCCATCTCGCATAAAGCGTAAATATGCTCTTGTGAACTGTGTACTCCACCTTTCGAAACTAAACCAATTAAATGTACAGGTACATTTTTTTCTTTGGCAGTTTGGAAAGCCTCTACCAATACCTTTTCTTGAAAAAATGTCTTCTCACGAATGGATTTATTGATACGAGTTAACTCCTGATAAACAATGCGGCCAGCTCCAATATTTAAATGACCAACTTCTGAGTTACCCATTTGGCCCTCTGGAAGACCAACATCTTCACCACACGTTAATAAAGTTGCAGCAGGATAGTTAGCCAATAAACCATCCATCACAGGGGTGTTTGCGTTGAAAATTGCATCCGATTTGGATTTATCTCCAATACCCCAACCATCTAAAATGATTAAACCAATGTTTTGTGTCATAACGTTATTTCAAATATTGCACCTTTCGGTTGATTATCAGTAAAATTCAAAGTTCCGCCTATCAGTTTTGAAAACTCAGCAGCGATAAAGAGTCCTAAACCAGTTCCTTTTTGCGAGCGTGTTTCTTCATTTTCTAGCCTAACAAATTTTTTAAAAATATCAGGTTGAACATCGGAAGGAATTCCTGGTCCTAAATCTCGCGTTCCAAATTTACTATTTTGTTTATCTCGATAGAGAAATAAAGTCAATTTTTCTTGTGTTCCAGCGTATTTTAAAGCGTTTTCAATCAAATTGATTAAAATGGTTTTTACCATAAAAACATCCGATTCAACTGCAATCTTCTCTTGTATATCCAAAACAATCCACTCTTTATCCAAGCGTGCATTGTATCTGTTTGTCAATTCGAGCAATAATGCATTCATATCGATCCATTCTTTGTGCGCAACAATTGTTTGATTTTCCAAACGAGACGCTGTAAGAATAGCTTCAACAATTTCCTCTAAGCGTTGATTTTCTTGTAATGCCTTTTGAAGCAATTCATTTCTTTTTTCCAGCGGAAAATCACGTTTCATCAACGTTTGTAAATACAATTTAGTAGACGCTAATGGTGTTTTCAATTCGTGGGTTACAGACAATAGAAAATTGGATTGTCTATCTGTAAGTTGTTGGTCTTTTTTAATGGCTGATCGGATGCGCCATAGTCCGAGCGATAGGATAAGGAAAAACACTAAGCCTTCCCCTGTAATCATGATGATTTTTTTGGAAATGATGGTATCAGTTGTTCCTACCTCCTGTGTGAGTTGAATCAAATGATATCCCCACCACGCAAACTGCAATGCAACATAAAATGCAAGGACATAGAAAATAATCGCAGTTTGTTTTTTCAAAACATAAATTTATACTGCAAAGATAAACAATGTAATGATGAATGCTTTAATGAAGAATGAGGAATGCAGAATTTATTTTTTTTCTTTGATTTTACGTAAAAGCTCGCGTTTGAATTGATTTTCTGCTTGATAAAGCAAAGCAACTTTTTTCAATGGAAGTACTTTCGCATACTTATCAAAGTATTCCTTTTGTAAGTCCAACTCTTTTTGTCTAGTAGCAAAAACCTCATCCATAAATGTGCTAATTTCTCTATCCGATAGGTTTTCTCCTTTGTTTTTCAAATCATCAAAATCAGATTTTTTTGTCTTACGAAGTTTATCCATTTTTTGGTTGTACTCATTGTATAAGGGCCAAAACAATTGTGCTTCTTTAGCCGACAACTCTAATTTATTGGTGATAAAACCCACTTTCATGGCTTCTATTTTTTCATTTTTAGACGTTTCCTGTGCTACAACTTGTGTACAGATAAAAATGGTCAAACAAATCAATATTTTTTTCATCATGTTGGTATTATATTTCTTCACGTAAAAGGTTTTCATCTATCTCGTCAGACAATAAGTATTCTTCTACTGAGGAAACCTCATCAAGACTTTCTGTATTATCTGTATTCAATTCTTCTGCTAATAATGTTTCATCAAACTCCATGTCAACCTGCTGATCAACATAAGCTGTCATTTCGTTTTGTGTTGCTTGTTCCACATCAGACGTAGGCTTATTAAAGTACATCAAAGCGACTACTATAACTCCTGCAACAGGAATAGCAAACTTCAACGTCGGCAATGTCCATTGGAAAATGGATTTCTTTTCCTTACTAATAATACGTTCTTGTATCACACCAGGTAATTCATCAAAGTAATTCTCTGGTGTACTAAACGCATCCTGTTTGGGCAGTTTATGTAAGTTTGGCGCTATGTTTTTTAATTCTTCCATATTGTTTCTATTTCTTGGACTCTTATACTTACCCAAAGTTTAATGACCAAGTAAACTTTCTTCTACTTTTTTTGCTGCAATGTGATACGATGCTTTTAATGCTCCAACTGAAGTGCCTAAAACCTTAGACATCTCTTCGTATGGCATCTCATCATAATACCGTAAATTAAAAACTACCCGTTGTTTTTCAGGTAAAGTTAATAATGCTTTCTGTAATTTTCTTTCAATTTCGTCTCCCGTGAAAGATGTGTCTGTATCTAACTTACTTGACATTTCTTTTTCAATGTTATGAATGGGAATGAAAAACTTGGTACGTTTCTTTTTTAAAAACGTAAGGGATTCATTTATTGATATTCTGTATATCCACGTATATAATTCGGAATCTTCATTGAATTTCTCTAATCCCTTCCAAACTTTGATAAAGATGTTTTGAACCACATCATTCGCATCATCGTGATCAATCACAATACGACGAACGTGGGCATATATTTTCTTTTGATATTTGCGAACTAATAAATTAAAGGCATACGAACTGTTGTCCGAACGGAACATCTGTAACAATTCTGTATCTGTATGTACTGCCATATATTTTATTAGGTTCCAAAACTAAAAAATAGGACCGAAACCGATCCTATTTTTTTATTGCTTTTCTAACTATTATTTTCCTTGGCGTTTTTCATGACGAGCATCACGCAACTCTTTTTTGTCTTGGTGTAAAGATTTGCGATCTTCTCCTGCTGCTTTTTTATCAGCATTCAACGCTTTTTTATCTTCTTTCAAATTAGCTTTTGCTTCTTTTGCAGCATCTTTGTTGCCCTCAGCTTTTGCATTTTTCAATGCTTCTTTATCTGCTTTTAATGCTTCCTTGTCTTTTTTGATAGACTCTCTATCATTTTTCAAAGCGCCTTTATCTTGTTTGATCTCTTCTCTTTGTGGATTTTTTGCTTGTGCTTCTTGTGCGAATAAAGTTGTTCCTCCTAATACAACTAATACTGATAATACTAACTTTTTCATAATTTCTATTTTTTTAATCGTTTCTATATCTATGACTTCGAGTTTTCAAAAAGGTTTAATCAACCTATTAAAAATTTATTTTCCTTGGTGTTTTTCGTGACGAGCATCACGCATTTCTTTTTTATCTTGGTGTAAAGATTTGCGATCTTCTCCTGCTGCTTTTTTATCAGCAT
>CANGHE010000169.1 GCA_947453545.1 Flavobacteriia bacterium | reverse complement strand
TCTTTATTAATAGATTGATTTTGTATTTGTTTCCATAATGTTTTGTAAAATTCAACATTATGAATATTGAATTGCATTCCCACAATTCGGTTTTTATTACTTTCTTTTTTATGAATAATAACAAAGCATACATTTAATTTATCGATTAGGAAATTTAAAATTAGCTGTATAATGTCTACGTCAGTTTCTAATCGTGAAACTTTTCTTATTAATTCGAATAAGAGTACTTCTGTATTTTGTTTTGTTGTCATCTATTTAATAGATAATTTTCCTTCTTTGATGAATCTATAAATAGTAGTTTTGCCAATATCTAGCTCTTTAGCTGTTTTAAGAACATTGTTTTTATTCTTTTTAAGATGATGTGCTATTATTTTAATTGTGTAATCTTCTAGGGTCAATTTTTGAGGTAAGAGCTCTTCAAAAAACATATTTTGATTAATTCGAATATCTTCCACATTTATAGTGTCATCTTCACTTAAAATATAGGCAGTTTCAATAATGGCTTTGAGCTCTCGAACATTTCCTGGGAACTTATATTTGAGTAATAACTCTTTTGCTTGTTCACTAATTGATTTATTTTTTACTTTATTTTGTTTACAATAATCTTCTAAAAAATAATTTGCCAATATTATAATATCATTACCTCTTTTTCTTAAAGGGGGTAATTCTATTTTCATTCCGAGTAGTCTGTAGTATAAGTCTTCTCTAAATCTTCCGTCTTTTACTTCTTTTAGTAAATTTTTATGCGATGCAATGATTATTCTAAAGTTTAATTTTATTATTTTATTAGAGCCAATTCTGCTTATTTCCATTTCTTGAATTGCTCTCAATAATTTAACTTGCATAGCAACGTCCATCTCACTAATTTCATCTAGAAAAAGCGTACCACCATTTGCTTCTTCAAGTTTTCCTAATTTTTGTTGAATTGCATTTGTGAAAGCCCCTTTTTCGTAACCAAAGAGTTCACTTTCAATTAGTTCTTTAGGAAAGGCAGCAACATTTAATGCAATAAACGGTTTGTGTTTTTTGGGAGAATTATAATGTATAGCCTTGGCCACAAGTTCTTTACCAGAGCCCGTTTCTCCTGTGATTTCTACAGGGATATTATTGTTTACTGTTTTTTCTAACAATAAAAAAAGTTCTTTAATTTCAGCACAAGATCCTTTAATATACTTATCAAAAGTAAATGAACTTGTTGATTTTTTTTCGATTAAGTCGTGGTTGTTTATGATTTGTTTTATGGCATTATTAACAGTATTCCAAAGTCTATCTAACGCAAAATCATCTTTTACTATGTAGTCATAAACACCTGATTTTAAAACATCTATAACTGTTTCGATTTTCTCCTGAGAAGATAATACTATTATGTAACAATTTGGAAGTATTTCTTGGAATTTAGATACCAATTCTAAACCTCCCAAATCGGGAAGGTTTAAATCCAGAATCAATATGTTTGGAACCCTGTAAGTTTCTTTTAATAAGGATTTTGCGTCTGGAAAGGATTCTATTTTTACAGCTTCATTTAGACCTATTTTATAGTGAATAAGTTTTCTGTAAATACTATCATCTTCAACAGAAAAAACAATGATATTTTCTTTCATTTCACTCATAATTCCATAGTTTATTTTAATTTAATGAAAAAAACTATAAGTAGTATGAATAATTGAATAATTGTGTTTATTTAAGGTTTAAAACGTTGATTATGTATGCTTTGTGTTTTTGTTGTTTTTTGTTTGTTTAAAAGATTAATTTATTCGAAATGAAAGATAAATAGGACATTCCTAAAAAGGAAAATCATCCCTTTTTGGGAACGCTTAAATGAGTTCAATTACCTTTTTTTGAAGTGTTTCAAGTGATTTTTGTTCTAATAAATTTTCAATTTTTGTTTCTTTTACGATATAATCATTTGCTCCTTCATTTATTAATTCTAATGCGACTTCTATACTGTCTTGATTGCTAAAGAATAGAATTTTTGTTTCCTTATATAGTTGTTTTATTATTTTAAGAGCTTTTAAACCATTAATTGCACTTGGTAGAAATGAGTTTAAATTATAATTCATTACGATGAGTGATGGAGTGTAATTATTATATAATAGGCACTCTTCAACAGTTGAATATCCTGCGATGGAAAAATTATTTTTATTATTTAAATATTGAATTGTCTGTGAAAGAAAATTTGGATTATCTTCTATAATGTATATTGCCTTGCTGTTTAACATGATTTTCAATTTCTAATACGAATTAGAAAATCATGCCAATTATATTTTAGTTGTTAAAGTTAAGTAAAACAACACTTTATTTTTTTCGTTTGAAGTAGCTTTAGTTTTTTTTTGGTTTTATTTCCTAAAATGGAACAAATTATTCTTCGTAATTTATTTCGATATTTTTCAAGTATCCAATAATTTTAAATTCTGTTCTTCTGTTTTTTTGGCGGCCCTCAGGAGTGGTATTAGGTGCAATTGGTTTTGTTTCACCATATCCCTTTGCAATCATTCTGTCTTTAGAAATTCCATTATTTATTAGGTAATTAACTACACTCTCAGCCCTTTGTTGAGAAAGTTTTTGATTGTATTCATTTGAACCTACATCATCCGTATGTGAACTAACCTCAATAATTAATTGTGGATTATCATTTAATAAGTTAACTAATTCTTTGTCAAGGCTTGTTTTTGATTCTGGTTTTAATTCTGCTTTAGCAGTTTCATAATAAATATTACTGATTACAATAGCCCCTTTTGGTATAGGTTTGATTCCTAAATCAAGTGCTAATGAATCTGATTTTAATATTTTTTCTGTTGAAATTTCCATCTTTTTACTTAAATAACCATTTTTTTCAACAGAAACTTTGTACTTGTTTCCTTGTTCCAATTGAAAGAAATAATCTCCTTTATAATCCGTAATAGCAGTTCTTAATAAGTGCTCTGTACCATCTTTATTTACTTTGAAAAGAGATACAGGAAGTTTAGTTAATATACCAACTTTATTATTTAGAGTATCGTTAGACGTTTCATATACATTACCATGGATACTAATATTTAAATATTGTGGATCACTAAATTCATATATATCATCACAACATGTCTCATTCATTAGGCTTACACCACCTTTACGGTTTGAAACAAAAAAACCATGCTTTTCTCCAATTTTCTTACCTTTTGTGTAATACAAATCGTCCGCACTTGAATTGAATGGTGCCCCAATGTTTTCGGGAACACTCCATGTTTTAAGCTCTCCTATACTTGTAAATATATCAAGTTCTCCTAATCCTGCAAATCCATCAGAACTGAAATATAGTGTCCTATTTGCTATGTCATAATAAGGTGTGATTTCGTCTCCAACGGTGTTAATTGTACCTCCAATATTTTTAGCCGCTTTAAATACTTTCTTTTTTGCATCAAAACTTGTGTACCAAATATCCATACCACCTTTGCCACCTTCTCTGTCAGAAACAAAGTAAACTAATTCTTGTTGTTTTTTGGTATCTATTCCAATTGCTGGCATGGTGCTTGTATAATCATATGAGTTTACTAAATCGCCTAAGTCAATAGGTTTCTGCCATTTACTTTTCTCTTTATAGCTTACAAAGATTCTACATATCATTTTCCCTTGTGAATTAGCTGTACATTTAGAAAAGTAAAATCTATTTCCATCTGGAGAAAATGCTCCGTTTCCAACATTAGCATCTTTATCATTGAATGGGCCTGGGTATTCAATTCCGCCAATCCATTGATTACTATCTTTTTGTGCCATATAAAATTTACGCACAGGAAGAGTGTCTTTTTTATCTATATCATAAAGTTCAAGATTTTCTTTATTTATGGACGCATACATTAAAGTTAGTGTGTCAATCATCAAAGGGGATAGTTCAACATGTGCCTTGTTTATTGACTCATTAAGATGATTGACCAAGGTGCCATATTGACCTTTTGATAATTCAATTGCTGTTTCACATCCAATTATTTCTGCTTTGGCTAATTTCTTAAGTTGTTTGATGTTTTCTACTTCTTTTGTTGCTTTACTTTCTGAAAATTTAGTGTACTCATCTTTAGATGCTTGATAGTTTCCATTCGCTTTTAACATTCGCGCATAATAAAATTGAGATTCTGGATATACGGTACTTTTATTGATAAGAACAAGTTTGTATGTTTTTTCTGCTTTTTGATAATCTCTCGCTTTTCTATATAAATGCGCTAAAATGTACCAAGTGTCATAATCTTCTTGGTTTTTCTCTAAATATTTTTCATAATATGCTATGGCAGAGTATGTATCACCTATTCTACTAGCGTTTTGCGCAAATCTTTTAATTTGAAATGTTTTTAAAGTATCTGTGTTAATTTGATTTTGTGCAGTGGTATAAAATGGCTTTATTATTATTAAACATATGATTATCAATATATTTAATTTTTTCTTGTAAGTTTTATTTGTCATTTTTAGTGTTCATTATTAATCCTAATATTACTTTACTAGGAATGTTTATTTTTGTTACTGGGTTTAAAGATAAAAAGTTATGCGAATATATGATGTAGTTTCATATTTAGAAAGTTTGTTTCCAACCTCTAGTCAAGCTTCATTTGACAATTGTGGCTTATTGGTAGGGGATATCCAAAATCAATTAAGTGGGGCATTAATTTGTTTAGATTGTACTGAGGAAATCATCGAAGAGGCAATAGACCAAGGTCGAAATTTAATTATTGCACATCATCCAATTATTTTTAAGGGGGTAAAAAAGATTACTGGTTCTAATTCAATAGAACGTATTATTATTAAAGCGATTAAGCATAATATTAGTATTTATGCAATCCATACTAATTTAGATCATTCTTTAATTGGAGTTAATGCTGAGATAGCAAGAAGATTAGGTGTTATATTCCCGCGGATTTTGCAACCCTCCGAGCATCGTTTATATAAATTATCTGTGTTTGTACCCGCATCACATCAAGCTATTTTAACATCTGTGATGTTTCATTCAGGGGCAGGTAAAATAGGTAATTATTCGGAATGTAGTTTTGTTAGTGTTGGTAATGGTACTTATACTCCATTAGAAGGGGCAGATCCATTTGTTGGTGAGATTGGAATATCGCACAATGAAGAAGAGATGAAAGTTGATGTATTGGTTACAAAGCACGTATTAAATAAAGTAATACAAGCTATGTTAGAAGCACATCCTTATGAAGAAGTTGCTTATGATGTATTGGAGTTACAAAATAAAAATTTATCAGAAGGAACAGGAATGATAGGTGAGCTGGAAGAACCGATGGATTCATTGACTTTTTTAGCAAAGCTAAAGCAATCATTTCATTGTGGTTCAATTCGACACACCGATTTGATCCATTCTAAAATTCAACGTATTGCCTTTTGCGGTGGCTCAGGAAGTTTTTTATTAAATGATGCAATCCAACAAAAAGCAGACATTTATATTACGGGAGATTTTAAATATCATGAGTTTTTTGATGCAGAAAATAAAATTATAATTGCGGATATTGGACATTATGAGAGTGAACAATTTACTTCTGATTTAATTTATCGTATTTTGACGGAAAAATTTGTTAACTTTGCGATTAGTGTAACAAAGGTTAATACAAATCCTATTAATTATTTCTAAAAATGGCTGGAGCAGCAACGAAAAAGGAAGTAACAGTGGCAGACAAATTAGATGCCCTTTACCAATTACAAAAAATTGATTCTGAAATCGATAGAATTAGAACAATCCGTGGTGAATTACCATTAGAGGTTCAAGATTTAGAAGATGAGTTAGAAGGTCTAGGTACGCGTTT
>CANGHE010000168.1 GCA_947453545.1 Flavobacteriia bacterium | reverse complement strand
GGCTGGAGTTTTAGTGCTGAAATATTGGATTTTTCATAATCCGCCGTGTGTATGGATTGACTTTCCATTTCCCTTTTTCGTGTGTTAAATAAATTCTTTCACCATTTATTTGTAGCTCATAATCATTACCTTCAAGATGAACGATGGCATTTTCGTTAAGATTTTTTTTGATTTTTGTTACATAGTTTACCAGGTTACTTTGTTGTTCTTTTGTTAATTTACCTTCATTGTCTCTGGCAAAAGAATAAAGATCTTGAAATTCATTTTCTTGATAAACACATAAATATTTCAAAAAGTAAACCAAATTATTATTTTCACCAGCTTTGATAATCGAGTTGAATAATTCTTCTACTGTATTTTGAGGGTACATAAAATTATCTTCTTTTACTTTTTCTATGCGATTTAATTTACGTTTTTTTGGATCTTCAAATTCAGATTCATTTTTTTGTTTGATGTATTTAACTTCAATGTTTATACAAGGGACAGAGATATGAAGATTATCAGGAGTTGGTGTATGAGAAAACTTAAATAGCGTGTCAAGTTTATAAAATCTATTTTCATTAGAAATATACATATCGCGCCAGGTTCCATTTCTATAATCCCAATTTTTATGTTTATTGTTTCGATAGGTGTCATATTCTCTTCCGATAACACATCCATTTCCTTTATAAACTCTTTTTTCAGTTACCCATCCACTATCTACATAGTTAATTTTAAAAGTTAGGGTGTCAGAAAATGAAGTATTTACTTCGTTATCAAACCATTCAATTCCTACAAAAATTCCATTTTCAGATAATGGCATTTTTAAATTGGAAACATCTACACTTACCCACTCGTTTCCAGTTGTACCTTTAGCGATAATATTTTGTGATGTTATTTCTTCACCTGGTTCTAACTTTAATTTAGAACAAGCGTAAAAGTGTAATCTAAAATAAGCTGTGGGCTGCCCCATAGCAAGGATGAACACATTTACCTTTTCTAGATATCCTTTTAAAGATTTTTCATTGGGAATCCAAACTGACCTTAGTTCGCCATTTTTGCCCGTTAAAATATTAAAACCATTCTCACTCTTTACCTCTCGTGGACTAGGATAGTCCGTTTCTCCAAGGGTACGATGTCCGTATTTGTATTTTTTAGAGACAACGGTAATTTCTTTGAGTGCTACTACTTTGGGAGAAAGAAGAATTTTTGCTTCGTGTTTATATATCGTTTTTTTAGTATATCCATAACAAAACACACTTAGTTTATCGCTTTGCATCCAAAGTGAATCGAGGAAAATTTCTCCTAGTGAATTACTTAATTGATAGGAGTTACTTCCTGCAATTGAAACTCGCGCAAATGCAATTGGTTTTTTAGAAATAGAATCTAGAATTACTGTTTTTTTATTTTGACTGAAAATAAAAAGGGATGTCAGCAGGAAGAAGGATGTCAAAAATAATTTAATCATCATTTTGAATAGGTTGATTATAAATTAGTAAAACGAAGATAGTTGTAAATTTAGTATATCGATTACCTCAATTTTTAGCGTCGTCTATCGTTCAATTATTTAATTCAGCATATCTAATCCACAAAAAAAGCCCCACTTGCGTGAGGCCATTAATCATTAATCATTAAAAATTCATCATTTATAATTACCTAAACGTATCTCTCATCTACTTCCATTACGTCACCACAATTTTTACACGTTCTGTAATCTTCGGAAGCATAAAACTCTTTGAAGCGTGTTAAGAAATCTGTTTCTATGTTTGTCAAAGGGAAACGGTAGTGGTGTAGTGGGTGGTTGCATTTATCGCAGAACCAAAATAATCCATCCGATAAATCTGTACCGATACGTACACGTTCGATAACCAATCCTATTGTGTTTTCAGGACGAACAGGGTTGTGAGGGATGTTTGCAGGAAGGAGGAACATTTCACCTTCTTTGATTGTAATCTCTTCTTTTTTACCGTCAATTTGTGCGTAAACAGTCATATCACCTTCTAATTGGTAGAACAACTCTTCGCTTTCGTTGTAGTGGTAATCTTTACGTGCATTTGGTCCGCCTACGATCATTACGATGAAGTCACCCGCTTGCTTGTAAAGGTTTTTGTTATTAATAGGTGGTTTAAGTAAATCTCTGTTTTCCTCAATCCACTGCTGTAAGTTAAATGGTAACATCATACGGTTGCTATTTTATTCAAAGGTGATTAATACTTTTCCTTTATCGACCACTTCTTGTAGGGCAATATCAATGGATTTCACTTTTCCTGTACCGTCTGATTTCAGTACATTTTCCATTTTCATTGCTTCCAAGGTAAGAAGTTCGTCGCCTACTTCAATTTCATCACCTATTTGCACTTTGATACCGATGACACGGCCAGGCATAGGAGATTTCAGTTGATGTAATTTTTTGATTTTTTCTTTATCAAGACCTAATTCTTTGATGAGAGAGTTCAATGAACCTTCTTTTTGCAGTAAAAATTCGCGGTGATTGATTTTTACTTTGATGTATCCGAGTTCCATTTGTTCCTCCGTCACTTCGCCGTGATACACCTTTCCCTGGTATGTAACAGAGAAAAAACGAGTGTCTTCCCAAGTTATTGCTGCCTTGTGTTTAGGCTTGGTTTCTACACCATCGATTTTCCAAATCCCGTTTGACATGTACTGTTGAATTAGTACTACAATAATACAAAAAAAGATGATATACTTGGTTTTAATATTGAGCAAGAACGTTAGAAGTTTTATTCCCTATTGTATCAAAAAGTCAATAGTTTTATATTTAAAATATTTGTACTTTCATCCTTTAAATTTTTCAATATGCAGAAAGTTTTTTATAGATCTATAAGTTTGCTTTTAATATTATTATTTGTTTCATGTGTATCGACAAAGTCGACATCAAATATTTCATCAAATATTTCAACTCATGGTGATCTTTCTGATACTTCTGAGCAGATTGATTTACCAGTTTATAAGGCTACTAGAACACTGTTTAATGATTTGATTAATACAAAAATAGATGCTAAGATTGATTGGGATAATTCTTGGTTATATGGAAAAGCATACCTTACTTTAAAGCCACATTTTTATGCAACAGATAGTTTGTATTTGGATGCTCAAGGTATGGTAATTAATTCAGTAACGTTAAAGGGTATAGCATTAAAATATAAATATGACAGCAAGGTATTGGCAATAAAACTGGATAAGGTTTATCAGAAAACTGAAATGTATACTGTTCTAGTTGATTATGTATCTAAACCTAATGAACGAAAAGAAGAAGGTGGAGATGCAATAATGAGTGATAAAGGACTATATTTTATCAATCCAAAAGGAGAAGACAAGTCTGTAATGCCGCAAATTTGGACCCAGGGAGAAACACAATCAAATTCAGTTTGGTTTCCAACAATAGACGCTCCGAATGTAAAATCCACTCAAGAAATCTACATAACCGTTGAAGATAAGTATGTGACTTTATCTAATGGGAGATTAATTTCTTCTGTAAAAAATATAGATGGTACTCGCACTGACTATTGGAAACAAGAATTAGCACATGCCCCTTATTTGTTTATGTTGGCAATAGGTGAATATAAAGTTGTAAAGGATACTTATACCCGTCAAAATGGGAGTAAGATGGAAGTAAATTACTATGTTGAGCCTGAATGGGAATCTTCTGCAAAAGCAATTTTTGGAGAAACTCCTGCAATGATTTCTTATTTTTCTAAATTGTTAGGTATTGATTATCCTTGGGATAAGTACCATCAAATAGTTGTTCGTGATTATGTTTCGGGAGCTATGGAAAATACAGGAGCAGTAGTATTTGGTGATTATGTTTACAAGACGGAACGAGAGTTGATAGATGATAATGACCAAAGCGTCATAGCACATGAATTATTTCATCATTGGTTTGGTGATTTAGTAACTTGTGAATCATGGGCTAATCTCCCATTGAATGAATCCTTTGCTAATTATGCTCAATACTTATGGGATGAAAATCGTTTCGGGAAAGATCAAGCTGATTATGGTAATGAGACTGAATTGAATGAGTATATGTCTGAACTTGAAAATGGAGAAAATCATAATTTAATTTGGTATCATCACAAAAAAAGTGGTGATATGTTTGATAAACATTCTTATAATAAAGGGGGAAGAGTTCTTCATATGCTGAGAACCTACTTAGGGGATAATGCATTTTTTGAAGGATTAAGAAACTATTTGCAGACTAATAAATTTAAAACTGCTGAATTAGCGCATTTACGATTAGCATTTGAAGAAGTAAGTGGACAAGATTTAAATTGGTTTTTCAATCAATGGTTCTTGAGTGCCGGAATTCCAGATTTGAAATTAGAGTATTATAATTCAGTTGCAAATAAAGAGGTGGTCATTACTGTCACTCAACAACAAGATTTACAAGTAACTCCGTTGTATTACTTGCCAATTGAAGTAGCGGTTTACGATGATGCTGGTGAGCATATATATAAAACTGTTGTTGATGATATAGAAAATAAATTAGTTTTTCCGGTTAATGGTAAATTGAAGGCTGTAATATTTGATAACAAACAAGTATTACTAGCTAGAATTACAGATACAAAATCCGCATCTATGTTTATCGAACAATATTATTTAAACAAAGGGTATGTCAATAGAAAAGATGCTATTCTTTATGGTACGGCAGAGGATTCACCAGCCGCACAGCAGTTAATTTTAACAGCTCTTAAAGACTCATTTTGGAAAATTCGACAAGTTGCGATTGAAAAAGCAGTTTTTCTAACAGATTTAAATAAGTTTAAAGGAAAAGATTTAATTACAGACTTAGCGAAATCAGATCCTAATTCAGAAGTTAGAGTTGCTGCAATTAGATTTTTACAAGAGGAGTTAGAAAAAACAGAATTAGAGAAAGTTTTAGAGGTAATCATAGGAAAAGATCAATCATACAAAGTATTAGGCACGGCACTTGAGGTATTGAATTCTGTAAATCCAATTTTGGCATTGGAATCGATCAAACCTTTAGAAAAAGATTATTCTCCCAAAATACGCTTGATGTTAGCAAAAATGTATGCAGCAGACGAGAAAGCATCACATGTAGATTATTTTCTGAATTTATTTAAAGAAAATAGTTTAAGAGGGTACGATGCCTTATCCTTATTAAATACGTTTACAATTTATATGTCTAAACAGCCTATTACAGTTCAATTAAATGCTTTAGAAGTATATAAAACTCAAAATTTAAAGGGAAATTATTACGCTAAGATGTATTTACCTGAAAATGTATATTATTTAATTCAATCAATCGAAACGAATAGTGGAAGCCAAAGTAGTTCTGATAAGTCATTGACAGATAGATATTTAAAAGAATTAAAGTCTTTTTACGATACAATAAAGAAAGAACAATAATATATAAGGGGTGATAAAATAAAAATAGAAGTATGAAAAAAATTGTTTATTTAGTTGGAATATTATTATTCACGGTTGCTTGTGGTGATACAAAAGAGGTTATTATTTCACAAGTTGAAGCAGAAAGAGCAAGTACCATATTTCCAGGTACTACAACAGAAATGTTACTAGAAGGTCAAAAATTGTATAATGTTCATTGTATGAAATGTCATCAGTTTAGCCCAACAAAGTTCAAAGTGCATACATGGGAAAAGTATATGCCTGAAATGGGTAAATTAGCTAACATTGATTCTAAAACACAAGAAACAATTTTGAAATATGTAGCTACATTTTCGAAAAAATAATTAAATCTTTCTTGATTTTTAGAGATTAAAATAAGGAAAGATTGCTTTATAATTAATAGAAGTGATTACATTTGTG
>CANGHE010000167.1 GCA_947453545.1 Flavobacteriia bacterium | reverse complement strand
AGTTGAGAAGAATATAAATGGCCAACCAATACAAGGTAAAAGGATTGTGAAGTTTATTATCTTAAACCAATTAGGTACATCTTTGGGGTTGAAGCAAATTTCAAGAAATTGTTTGATAGACATACTAATTTAATTATTTTTCTCAGTCATTTTTTCAAAATTGAAATGAATTTTTGTTCCATTTTCAAATGTATGATGTAGTTTAATAAATGTTAATTCTCTAGAATATTCAGCATCTAATCTTGAATTTAAAAGACCTGTATAGCGAATTTTTGTTGAATCTTTAAACTCTATTTTTGAATTAACAGTTACTCCCCATACTTTCATTGTGTCAGGTACTGATGCAAGAGATGATCTACTTATTTTATGAATTTTATAAATAGAATTTAATATTCCTAATCCATATAAAGATAAATCATATGAAAATGAATCATATTCTTTACTATCCAAAAATTGAATAACCATACAAGGATGTGCAGAGTAAAATAATAATGTAAAAACATCACTCCTTGGTGGGTGAATATAAAATGCATTTTCATTTAAATATCCTCCTGTATTTTGTTTATATAATTTTTTTGGTTTTATCCAATTATAAATAAATGGATCTTTATCTTTTTTTTTCAACCCTTTATCATCACTTGTATAATAATAATTTACAGACTCTTGATGTTTTGGTTGTACAATCCAAGGTCTGTTTTTTGGTGCAATTACGAATTTACCTTTATGTAAAGTATCTCCGATACTATCAATACAATAGGTATTGTAATGATAATTTTTTCCTTTAATAAAATAGGTATCATACGGGTTGTTGACCTTATAAATAGAACAAGATACAATTACCGAGAAAACTGAAGCAATAAAAAGAACTAGTTTCATATTACTTTTTTTATAAAAATATTTCATCAATCCTTATACTCATTACGTTCCAAACGTTCTTTAATTTCTTCTAAGTGTTTTGCTTTGCGAATATTTCTTGTTTTAATAGCTGTTTCAGTAAAATACTTGTGATTTGTTAAAAAAGCAACCTGAATTTCATCCCATTTACGGTCGCTGGTAATTTTTCCGTATTCACGTAGTTCGACACGCAATTTATCTGCAATTTCGTGGAAATCTTCTCTTCCTAAGTAGTCTAAATCGGCATCACAGATTATCTCTTCTAAATGATTATTTGGTTTATGCGGAATTGCAGTTACATAGATCAATTGTTTGATAATATCGATGTGTTCTTTGGAATATCCATAATTTGGTAGAATTTCTTCTGCCAAGCGTGCTCCAATCGGTTCGTTGTTATCATAACTTTCAATAAATCCTGCATCGTGGTATGTTGCAGCCGATTTGAGTAAGAATAATCCTTCATCGGTAACACCTTCTAACAATGCCAAACGCTCAATAGATTTCACGACATCTTTGGTATGTTTGATACTGTGGTAATGCAATTTGGGGGACAATTGTTCCTCTAACACTTTCATTATATGTCTTTCCGCTTTGTAATAGTTGATACTACTGTATTGATGTAGGTTCAATATTTCGTGGAAACGTTCGTTTGGATAGATTCCTTTTCCGTCAATAGAAAGTTCAGGTTTGATACTATCCACAGTGTACATATCCACTAAGCCCTGACTTTTCGTTTTTGCTTTTCCTCTGAATGTACAGTTAAAGTAAGGTTCAATGTATTTGAAAGTCTGCCCTGAAATTGTCACTTTTCCTGGCTCACCTAACATTTCCATACGTTGCGCTTGGTTTACCGTTGAACCCCAAATGTCATAGGCTAATTTTTCTGTTCCAATAACACCCGCTGTTACCTCTCCTGTATTGATTCCTAAACGTAAATTCCAAACAACTTTTCCAGTAGCAATTGCTTCATTACGCATATGTTGCATTGCATCTTGAATTTGCAACGCTGCCAAACACGCATCAATTGGATTGGTTTTGTTTCGAACAGGTACACCCCCGGCACACATATAAGCATCACCTATAGTTTTGATTTTCTCTAAGTTATTGCGTACGATGATTTCGTCAAATTTTCGGAAATATACATCTAGCTCACTTACCAATTCAGATGGTTTCATTGTTTCGGCAATCTTCGTAAACCCAACAAAGTCGGTAAACAATACAGATACTCTGCTGTATGCACGTGCACTTGCTCTTCCTGTCGCTTTGATTTCTTCGTAGGTAGAAACAGGAAGAATGTTTTTAAGAACTTTTTCTGTTTTCTCTTTTTCTATTTCAAGTAATTTTTTCTGTTCTTCTAAGTGGTTTTTCTTTTCCTCAATGGTTTGTTTTTGCTTTTCAATCTTGATGTTTTGCTCGCGAATTTCACGTGTACGCTCAACAATTTTTAATTCCAGTTTAACCTGTTGTCTTCGCTCATATTCAATTTTCTTTCTGAAATAGAACATTGTTAGTAAACCTATTACAACAGCAATAATTACCCAAAACCAAATGGTTTTCCAATAAGGTGTTTCAACGGTAATTGCAAGTTTCGCAGGACTTTTACTCCAAGCACCATTTCCTAGTTTAGCGTAAACTTTTAATACATATTCACCAGGTTGCAATGAGTTTAAGTGTATTTGATTGGTATTTCCTAATAATACTTCACCGTCTTCGGATCCTTCTAATACATATTTGTATGAAATTAAATCAGGATTGCTCATCTCCGTAGCCATAAATTTTAAGGTAATGCTACGTTTTCTATACGATAGGAAGATATGTTTTGTCAGTGAGATAGATTTGTTAAGTAGTTTTTTACTCTCACTTGGTTTGAGCCAATTTTTATCTAATTTAATTTTTGTAAAAGAGACATCTACCATTTTATCTTTGATTGATAGATTGTTAGGATCAAAGTAGTTATATCCATAAATACCTCCAAAATACAAGTATCCACCTTTGGATTTAAAATAAGCACCTTGATTAAACTCATTCGACATTAAACCATCTTGTTCGAAAAAATTCTTTACAGTTTCTTTTTCAATATCAAAGTTCGATAAACCTTTATTGGTACTTAACCATAAATTTTTACCGCTATTATCACTTAATATAGCATAAACGGTATTATTGGGCAGTCCATCTTTCTTATTGTATAATTTCCCTTTTTTGTTAACCAAATCCCATTTAATCATTCCAGAACCCATCGTCCCTAACCACAAAATATTTTTATCCTGCTGATGAATTGTAGCAATGTATTCTTTTGAAAATTTTGCAATTAAAGGATTGTATTTATAAGGTAATATTTCAACTTCACCTTTTTCCTTTTCTACGAGTTTATATAATCCACCAGTACCAGTAGTAAACCATATTTGATTATCTAAATCTTTAAATATTACTTTACAAACCCCACCACCAATCGTCTTTTTTGGATTCTTTTCGTCGTGTTCAAATATTTGTGTTTTACCTGACTTGTTATCATAAATAAGTAATCCTCCTTTCGTTGCTAAAAAGAATTTTGATCCTTTCCAATGCTCAATAGCATATACACGTTCGTAGTTAGACTGATTACTCACTCCTCTTAGTTCTACTTTCGTGAAAGTATATCCATTTTCTCCGTTGATTTTAAGACTATATAATCCATCTCCTGTACCTAAATACAAGTAATTAGGACTAAAAGCATAAATGGATAGTATAATTGAATTCGTTACTTTTTTAGCAATTTTATTTTGCTTGAAATATTGAGTGAATTGTCCTGTGCGGTGGTCTAACCTAGAAACAGAATTGTCTGAACCAACAAATAGGTATCTCCCAGATGCATCTTCTGCAAAACTCCATACACTTGCGCTAGGTATTCCTTTACTTAAATCTCCACTTGGGCCAACACCTAAAAACCCTTGGTTCAACGGGTCAAAACTACATAAACCACGTTCAGTACCTACCCAAAATGTACCGTTAACATCACGCATTAATACGTTTGTAGCATTGTAAAGCAAGGCATTTTTTTGGAAAATATCTTGGGTCGAACGATAGATTTTTGTTTTTCTACCTTCTTGTTCTACCGTAAATAATCCATCTGATTTAGAGGTAATTATAAATTTATTGTTATTTACAATCAATACATCGTGAACTTCCAACCAACCATAGGTGTCATCTAATTTTCGTAGATAAGATTTTACCTTTTTAGTATTTTTATTCAACAAATATAAACCTTGGTTAGAGCAAATAATTAACTCATTTTCATTGAAAGGTTTACAATTGTAAGCACGAATGTATTTATCTTTTTTAGCTTTAATATCCAAAGAGTAAGTATGTTTTTTAGAAATTTGGTACACATACATTCCTTTGTCTTCTGAACCTATAAGTAATTCATCTTGAGATATTAAGGTTACAGACAATATTTTTTCAGTTGGAATTTTAACGGATTGTACATCAATCATTTTTTTGTTTTGTACATCAAAGTAATAGATCCCACTAGTGATGCTTCCAATCCAAAGATTTCCTTTTTTATCTTCAACGATTGACTTAATTTGCAATACATCTTGGTTGGAGTAGATATAGGTATCGAATTCTTCTGTTACAGGGTTATAACTTGTTAAACCGTTTGAAGTACCAAACCACAAAGTTCCGTTTTTGCCTTTGATAGCGCATAATATATCTCCATTTTCTACTCCTTCGGTATTATCTGGAATAAAGGTTTCAAAAGTTTGACCATCAAAACGGTTTAAACCATCTTGTGTTCCAACCCAAATCGAACCAGTATTATCTTGAATCAACGCACTCACATTACTTTGTGAAAGTCCATCACTAATGGTATAGTTTCTAAAACGATACGCATTTTGAGAAAAAGAAAATAAAGTGATAAATAAAAAGAAAATGACTAATCTAAATTTCATAAAAAATATTTTATGGTGGAAAATTACGTATTATATTAACTACGAATTGATTGCAATAATTTTGTTTTAAATAGTGAATAGTTAATTACTATATTTTCTATTATTTAGGTATAAAAAAAGCCTCTAAAAAGAGGCTTATATTTATGATTTTATCAATTATTTCGCTTGGTCAGCGCCTGCTTCATTGGTTTGAGGAACAAATTTCTCTAAGTCTCTATCGAAAATATAGATACCTCCGGCATCTCCACCAATTAATTTTAATTTATCTAATAATGTTCTTGCCATTGCCTCCTCTTCTAATTGTTCAGAAACATACCATTGAACAAAATTATGCGTGCTATAATCTTTCTCTTGCAAACAGATGTCAACAAGGTTGTTGATGCTTTCTGTAACCATTAATTCGTGATGTAACAACAATTCAAATACATTGACAATGTTTTCAAATTCAACCGGTGGTTTTTCAACAGAAGGAATAACTGCTTTACCACCACGTTCATTGATGAATTTGATCAATTTCAACATATGAAAACGCTCTTCATCTGAATGTGTGTATAAAAACTTTGCTGTTCCATTTAAACCTTGGTTTTCAGACCAAGAAGCCATTGCAAGATAAAATTGAGATGAAAAACTCTCTTTTAATACTTGATCATTTAATGCTGTTTCTACACGACTATTCATAGTATTTTATTTGACTAATTATTTACTAACTATAATGATAACTTAATTAAAAAACAATTGTGAATTAATTAAATTATCTAACAAGTACAAATTTAAACATAGAATACAATAATTGATAAAACTATTCATATTAAAAATGAATATTAATAAGCCTATTATCGTAAATTAGCAATTATATATACTTTTTATGTCAAAAAAATTTAATCCAAAAAGAACCAAATCAAAAGATAGTCTTACTTACTCAATACGTAAATTATTTGATGCAAACATATCCAAAGAATTAAACCACAAAGAAATTTGTT
>CANGHE010000166.1 GCA_947453545.1 Flavobacteriia bacterium | reverse complement strand
ATTGAAGCTGTTGTATATTTTCATTACAAACACTCTACTCTTGATAATTATTTCGTTTCAAGCACCATCCTTTTTTAATGTATCCTACCTTTGTAAAAAATAAAGATGAATAAAGAAAAAATAAAAGTGTGGCTTCAAAGTAAGTCGAAGTACTACAAAAATAAATTTGTAGTCACTTTTGTTATTTTCTCTTTTTATGGATTGTTTTTAGATGAAAATGACATCTTCTCTGTCATCGCTAATCATATGAAATTGATCAAAATTCAGAATGATAAAGAATTGGTTGAAGCCAAATTAAATAAGACAAAAAACACATTAAAAAAATTACGTTATACTTCTGAACTAGAAGCATATGCACGTGAAAACAAATTATTTAAAAAAGATAACGAGGATATTTTCATTATCACCTACAAATAATTAAACCTACTCTTGTACTTTATAGGGATTGCATAAATGCATACTTCCTTTCTGATGGTAAAACGCTTCTTCATTGAGATTATGAATCGTTATTCCAGGGAAATAGTACACCGCAATTTGCTTGTAATTGTATTTATATTTTGCCATTCGCATAGCACCTTCTTGACATAATCCTACCCCGTGTCCATAACCACGACCTCGAATTAATACGTCTTCTCCATCCAAATAATTAGTAAAAAACGTTGACTTCAATTTGAATTCTTGACGAATATCTCGCAAAGGGATCCCTAAAATCGGACTGTGGTAAAAAGCCAAGCGTTCCGATTGATTAAAATTATACATTAAGGGGCCATAAATCGAATCTTCAACAGGATAGTTATAGCGTTTTACAAGAAATTCACCCCATTTGTGTTTAGGCACCCGTTTTTCCCAAGTTGCTTGTTTGGTATATATACAAAAAGTATCCTTAAAAGTATTTAGATACGGAATGTTATTATTCCACACATAATCTGCTTCACTCGTTTGACCACCACAATTAGCGTGAAAATATGCATCCACTAATTGTCCTGTGGCGTCCTTCATCACAATCCCCTCCGTTTCACGAACAGCGGTTTCTATGTCAGTTCCAAAACGCAATTGCGAATGGTAGGCTTGACAATGTACTCGGTCACACAATTCAAAACCTTCTTTCGCGTGCTTAGTTCTATATTTGAGTACGTATGTCCTACTCATTAAAGCTTGCACTTTATAATATTCTATTTCCTTACCACCTCCACCTTCTGATTCAACTACACCCGATAAATAATTATTCATATCCACCAGGTTCACAATCGTCATTCCTTTTTCAGTTGGAGATATTTCAAAATCGTTTTTATATTTTCTATCCTTAACGATTGGATTGGTTGGTGTTAACGTTATACTTGAATTTGGAAGTGTCTCAATTAAAGTGATTTTATTGAATAATCCTTGCGAAAGGACACCAATAAACAATTCAATTTTTTTGTTTGGTTTCAATACCAGCTCTACATATTCATTGGCTAAAATTGCACCAAAATCTGTACTATCCCCAAAGATAGAATAGCTAAATCCGTTGTTAGAAAAGGTTATTTTTTTGATTTCATAATCGCGGTATACCCCAATACGCATTTGTTGAGCATAGGAACTAAGTGCAACAACAAGGAATAATATACAAGCAACTAGGGTTTTCACAGAACAAAAATACAAGAAATTAAGAACAAATATAGGACGCTACCTTATCACTCGCACTTCCATTACCAAGCATACGCACTAATTCTTCGCAATCTAACTCTTGTTGTTGCCGTTTTGAACCACCAATTAATATACTTTCCAATTCAGATTGAAGTAATTGCACATTACATTCGTGCTGAATTAATTCCCGCACAACTTCCCTATCAAAGATCAAATTCACCAATGAAATGAATTTTATTTTAATCAATCTTTTAGCAATAGCATACGAAATAGGTGAAGCAATGTAACAAACGACTTGTGGAACTTTGAACAAGGCTGTTTCTAATGTTGCAGTACCAGAAGTAACCAAAGCAGCTTCTGCATTTTCAAGGATAGCATATGTTTGTCCGAAAACTATTGTTGCATCTTTCCCTTCAATCATAGGTTGGTAAAACTCAGCATCTAAGGAAGGAGCACCCGCAATTACAAATTGATAATTGCAAAATTTACTTGCTGCCTCTAACATTACAGGTAATTTCGTTCGCACTTCTTGCTTTCTACTTCCTGGAAGTAAAGCAATAATAGGTTTATCAGAAATGTTATTTTGCTTACGAAAATCCAGTTGAGCTAAATTACTTTCTCTGTAATTTTGAATCGCATCAACCAATGGATTACCAACGTATTCAACAGGGTAATTGTATTTATTAAAAAAAGCTGTTTCGAATGGAAAAATGGTAAACAAGGTATCTACATCTCGAATGATTTTATGCACTCGATTTTCTTTCCACGCCCATACTTTCGGCGAAATATAATAGTAAACCTTAATCCCTTGGTTTTTTGCCCAACGTGCAATACGCAAATTGAATCCTGGGTAATCAATCAATACAATGGCATCTGGTTGAAATACTTGGATATCATTTTTACAGGTTTTGAAGTTTTGTACAATTTTAGACAAATGAGTTACCACTTCAATAAATCCCATAAAAGCTAATTCCTTGTAGTGTTTGTTGGGTATAATTTGTGCTTCTTTTTCCATCAAATCACCACCCCAAAATTGTAATGCTATGGAAGGGTCTTTTTTCTTTAATGCTTTAATTAAATTCGAACCATGCAAATCACCTGAAGCTTCACCCGCGATTAAGAATAACTTCATTTTTATAGGTAGTTAACATAGATGATATAGGGTATGAAAAAAGCAGAAGCTAAAATAATGCCCATTGAAAAATTATAATTTTTCTTATTTAGAGAAAGATAGAACCACCCTAAATTAGGAATTACAGCCAAGGAAATTGCTTTACATCTAAAGATAGAGCTACTGAAAATTGAATCCCAATAATATGAAAATGTAATGATATTGGAGTGATCAATCCAGGTATATACTAAAGCCACTACAGGAAGAAAAACTAAGATTGAAAGTAATCCAGCTAATAGCCCAAAAGTGTGTTGTTTATTCCAATAGCGTAAATTCATACTACAAATATACTTTTCACTGAAATAAATAGCAAATGAATCCGAGTAGGTGATAGGTAGCTATAGATGTATGATTAAATAAATCCTTAATTTTGTTGCTATTATTTAATTTTATTTACCTATGTCAGTGTTAAAAATAGTTGGAATTATTCCTGCTCGTTATGGGTCTTCTCGTTTTCCAGGAAAACCATTGTTAGATTTGAAAGGAAAAACTATGATTCAAAGGGTGTATGAGGGGGTAACTAAATCAACAATTTTATCAGCTATAATTGTAGCTACAGATGATCAACGTATTTATGATACAGTAATAGAATTTGGAGGTAAAGTAATGATGACTAATCCTGATCATCCCTCTGGAACGGATCGTTGTGGGGAGGTTGCAGAACTATTGGAATCATGTGATGTTATTATTAATATTCAGGGGGACGAACCATTAGTTGATTACCGACAAATAGATCAATTAGCGGGTGCTTTTCAAGATGCGACTGTACAGATAGCCACATTAGGTATTAAAGATGTCTCAATGGATGATATTACAAATCCTAATAGAATAAAAATAGTTGTAAACCAACAACAGGAGGCATTGTATTTTTCACGTTCTGCTATTCCTAATTTTGCGAATGCTAAAGATGATCCATTGAAGTTATATCCTTATTATCGTCATATTGGATTATATGCATATCGCTCATCAACATTGCAAGAAATTATTAAGTTAGCACCAACAGATTTAGAAAAAATTGAATCATTGGAACAATTGCGCTGGTTATATTATGGATATAAAATTCGTGTAATTGAAACTACAATAGAAACACCAAATATTGACGTTCCAGAGGATGTTGAGAAGGTTTTAAAATATATTAAATAGAATTGTACCAAAACTATCTTGCTATTGAATTTAAGAAAAAATATAAGACCTATTTTAATAAATGGCAAGTATATTATTTCAATCGACACTAGTTATGTCATATGTTCGTTAATCTTCAGATAACAAAAAAACCGACCTTAAATAAAGTCGGTTTTCAATCCAATATGCCTTTGATTAAGCAGCTGTTTCTTGCTCTAATGCATCCAATAAATTTAGAATACGTCCAGAAATTTCTTCTAAACTATTAAATGCTTTATTCGCATTTTCCAATTCATTTGCTTCTTTTAACTTAATGATGTCAACTATTGTTTTGTGTAATTCTTGGTGTATTTTTTCTAATTCATCAAAATGTTGATTTCCTTTGAATTCAGAAATTGCATACCCATAAATCCACTTGCCTAAGTCACAATCTGTATGTTTAGCAATATTTTCTGCTTTAAAATCTTCAACACCTAGCAAATATGCTTTCATGTTGATCATCCACATTCTATGTTTTTGTTTCGCTATAAAAAAATCGAGTACCATAATTCAGCTTATTTTTTATTAGTAATCAGTTCCATACGTTTCAATTGCGCATACCATTTTTCGTACATGGTGTTGATTTCACCTTCATACAATTTTTTTGTTGCCAAATCACGTTCTTTTTGTTCTATTGCATCATTGATTACAAATCGTTGTGCGATATATTCTCTTGGTTTACCATCTTCACCAAGTACTGGTGCAACAATAGCGTCTACCCAATAGAAAGAGCCATCTTTTGCTTTGTTTTTAATTTCTCCTCGGAATATTTTACCACCAGAAATCGTTTTCCACATATCCACAAAGATTTGATCGTCTTGATCACCTGATTTTAACATTCGGTGATTTTTACCCATTACTTCTTCTTTGCTGTATTTAGACCATTTCAAGAATTCTTCATTTACATATGTAATGTTTCCTTGTAAATCTGTTTTCGAAACGATTGCAATTGAATTTATAATATCATTTTGCGCTGACATCTCACGTTGCACTAATTCCATCTCTTCTTGAATCGCTTGCATTTCTTCCATGTTTTGACGAATCTCTTCTTCTTGTGCACGAGCTTCTTCTAGCATTTGCTGTACTTCAAGTTCTTTCGTTTTTTGTTCAGTAATGTCAGAAGCAAATTTGATTACTTTAATTACTTGTCCATCTGCATTTTTGATCGGATTGTAAATTGCATTTAACCATACAATTTCTCCGGAAGCATTAACGCGTTCGAATATTCCTTGATTAGGCTTACCGCTTGCTAAATCGGTCCAAAATGATTTATATGCAGTTGAATTTGCAGTTTCTGGTGTAACAAAATTTTGATGATGTTTGCCTTTAATATCTGCTAAGGAACATTTCATTGTATGAAGGAAATTATCATTTGCATCAACGACGTTACCTTCTGGTGTAAATTCTATGGTAGCCATAGTAGCATTCACTCCACTCATTTTTGCATTTAAATCAGCTTCTTGCTCTTTTTGTTCAGTAATATCCGTTGCAAACTTGATTACTTTAACAACTTCACCTGATGCATTTTTAATAGGATTATAAATCGCATTCAACCAAACTGTTTCCCCTATGGCATTGATACGTTTGAAAACTCCTTTTTTCTCTATCCCTTGTGCTAAATCAGTCCAAAAAGTTTTATATTCTGGTGAAGTTTTAATTTCAGCAGGAACGAAACCACTATGATGCTTTCCATGAATTTCTGATAAAGTAGTTTTCATCGTAGTAAGGAAGTTCTCGTTTGCATTGATTACATTACCCTCAGGAGTAAATTCAATGGTTGCCATCGTAGCGTTGATGCCATCTAAAATACCTTGAGATTCAGCTGCTTTTTCTGCAATCACGATATTTT
>CANGHE010000165.1 GCA_947453545.1 Flavobacteriia bacterium | reverse complement strand
TTTCAATAGCATCAATGATTTATTCATTGCTTTATCGAATTCTAGGTAATCACTTTTTGTCTGTCTTGCTTTCATATCTGTTTGTCTTAACTGATACAAATATAATAAAAATATGTTCAGTTAATTCAATAATAGAATAAAACTGAACATTATTTTTATATTTTTTAAAACATTAGGTCTGTATGTACTGAAAACACTGGGTTTTTCAAATAATGTTCAGAAATGTAGTAAGTGAACATTTCTAATTTGCACCTATTAATACCGATACCGCATCGTTCCCAAAAAAAATGAAGACCATTAATGTGTGGTTCTGGGAACACTATCCACCTCCTCCAAAAGAGGTCGGTAACCATTATTTAAGTTTTTCGAGTTCTAATCGTAATCGTAGTTTTGTTAGTTGCTTCTGCAATAGCTGTTTCTTTCCTGGGTCTTGCTCGGTGCTTTGTTGCAACTGCTTCACCCTTATCTTATCCGCTAAACTCGTTGCCATCGTTCAAATAGTTGTTTAACTTTTCTTCAATGAAAAGGTCGTTTAATCGGTTGTCACGTATCAATAAATGATACTCCATCATTAAGTGGTCGTCATCAACTATAGCATCTTGCTCATAGGTTCTAATAACGTAGCTCTCCAATAATTGGCGAAGAACTGGGTTGTGGTTAAAGTTTCTAATTTCCATGTTTCTTTGTTTTATAGTACACCGCCATCTTGTGATGCTTTCTTTATGTATTCAATAACACTATATTTATTGTTTAATGTATTGGTCTGAATTCGACAATCAAATGCTAAATCCAAGTACTGACCAAGTGTACCTTCAACAATTTCGTTCATTGTTTCTTTCGTAGCATCTGATACCATGTGAACGTGATTAACACCTCTCTTATCTTTCTCAATAGTATAAGCGATTGTGTTGTTTGGTAGCCTATCTTTAATCTCGTTCAGTAACTGCTGATGGTATTCAATAGTATAATTATTCTTTGGATTCCAAGTCGTGAATGTCTGCCAGTTGTGATTGTAAATAGTTTTAGTACCAGTATTGTATTTTGGTAGGAACTCATCAACCAAGGTATAATGAAGTCTCCATTCCCTACCAACTTTCTTCAGTAAGTTAGGTACATCTTTGTACTTTTCTTTCACTACCAGCATTCGGTATTTTAAAGCTCTTATTTTTAAACCAGTTATGTCTGCCAGTTGTGATAAGTTATAGTAGTTCTTTAATCTATTCTCATTTGTTTTGTTAATTAATTCTTTAAATTGTTTCATATAGTATTTACTTTGATATAGCAAGGACAAGGTGAAGACATACTTCAAACAGACCTTTATATTAAATATCAGAAAAAAGTCAAAAGTTGCACTCATGCCGATATTTATAAGAATAAACTATTTTACAGAGTATGTAAATAGTTAAATGAAATTGCACCTATTAAATAGGCAAATTGGATTTCTTTCGTTTGGATATTATTTTCTCTGGTGCTGATTCAAGACCTCGGATATAATAATAAAAGTGACCGATTGAGATAAGGTCACGAGTGAATTCGATGTTAGATATTGGAGTGTTGCAACCTACCAGAGACAAAAGGAATCTAGAAATAGGTTCCTTTTTTGTTTTTATTAGATTATATACCAAAATCGGATTCTTTAATTATCGATCAATACCAAAAGTTGGGGACTATGCATAAATTTGGCATAATCTAAAAAGAAAAAATTCGACATTTCTTACTCCTCTAAATTGTGCTCTAAAGGATCAATACCAAAAGTTGGGGACTAGGCATAAATTTGGCATAATCTAAAAAGAAAAAATTCGACATTTCTTACTCCTCTAAATTGTGCTCTAAACACTTTGATTTTTTCATTGGAAGATGATCAGATGCACTTGCTATCAAACCCAAGAATTGTCGGGATTCATATTTACATAAATATTAAATAGTCTAAAATTTAAAAAATCAATATTTTATGATAATTTGAAATATACAATCCTTTTACAGGCTGTAATTAATTGACTAATAAATAAATACAATAAAAAATAAATTCAATCTCAAATCATTAAATCAATAATTTAAAATGATCCTATCGTTCAATAATAATAGGCATTGTTGAATTTTCATTTTCACCATGGGTAACAAAAAGAATATATTTACCCGGTACTATATGCGTATAATCTAATGATGAGGTAGCTTCATCCAAGTAACTATCTTCAAGTGTTCTACCAGACATATCAACTAAAATAACACGTGAAATATTACTTTCTGCAGCAACATGTATCAACCCAGAAGTTGGATTAGGATAAATATTAAGTTCACCTTTTCGTGCTACAACTATTCTAGAAGGAACTACAACCTTTAACATTTTGATTGCTGATGTACTTTTACCACTGCAAGCACCCGAACCATTTAAAACATATTTTAATCCGGAACCAGAACTTACAGATAAACCAATAACTACACCGGTTGATGTAACCTTGATATGCGAATCTAATACGCTCCATAAACCACCTGTTGACGATGCTTTATATGTAGATTGTTGATTAACATTCAACGAATCTAATCCAGAAATTAAAACTGTAGGTAACGCAGTAACGCTAACAGACTTAGTAATAGAATTAGTGCAATTCTTTAAATTCATAGAATAAGTAACTATAGCTGAGCCATTCACCGAATTATTGGAAGATACTACCCCGCTCTGATTAATTGAAAAAACAGGTGTATTACTAATAGACCAATTTCCACCTTTTACAGATGGAGTAATTGTTGTAGTTAAAGTACCACAAAAAGAAGATGTACCCGATAAGGTTCCTATAATTGGTAACGCTTTAATTATAACTTGTTTCGTAATCGAATTTGAACATCCATTTACCGACACGGTGTATTTTAAGCCTGAAGTACCAACACTTTTAGCTGTAACATTTCCTGTACTTAATGCAGAAATCATAGAATTTGTAACAGACCATGTACCTTTTAATATGGAAGGCACATATATGCTACTAGCATTTAAACAGAGCGAATCAGGGCCTTGAATCAAAGGCATAGGCAACACTTTCACTTTAACCAATTTTGTTGCTTTACCAACACATCCATTAGTGCCTTTCTTAGCATATACCAAGGTTGTTGACCCTTGCGATAATCCTTTCAATAATCCTGAAGTAGAAACAGAACTTAAATTATCTGTTACAATCCAAGTACCACCTGTAAGTGTATTCGTATATTGAACTGAAGCATTGACACATAATGAATCAATCCCCTTAATAATAGGTACAACTGGCGTAACTTTAACATTGATCCATTTATTAATAGTATCATGATAACAAACATTACCGTAATTATAGGTCAACATTGCTTTACCTGATGTAACGCCTACAACTGTTCCATCATTAAATACATTTATATTCGTATTGTAAGTAGACCAATTTCCACCAGTAGTAGAAGTAACACTATATTTTTTGGATTCCAATTGGCATAATGTTGAATCTCCATAAATCATAGAAGGTCGTACTGGGTAACCTGTAATTATGATATCTTTTGAATACGATGTAGATGTACAACCTGAACCGATAGGAAGCACATAAGTCAACGTAACTAATCCCAGATTTTTTGAAGTTAGAACACCATTCATTGATACTTCAGCAACAGACACATCAGATGAAGTCCAAGTGCCCCCATCAATAGATGTTCGGAAATTTGCAGTAGAACCAACACACACCTCATTATTTCCAATAATACCTTCAGTACAATTTGGTGGCTTAATTCCTATAATTGCACCTTGTAAAGTAGAAAAATTGTAGCCTGATACTGGTGATAAGTTCGTCGTTGCAAAATATCCATCTGCATATCCTCCCCACCCCCAATTAAAATGTATTAGATTATTTGCGTCATATCCATCCGCTACAAAACAATGTCCAGAAAGATAATCACTTGTGTAACCAACATAAATAACCACCCTAGATTGATCAAATTCAGATTTAAGTTTTGTTATCCAATCAGCATCAGAAAAATTATCTTTTTGAAGAGATGTCATTGTACTAGAATAACCGAAATTATTTATTAAAGCATATTCTGCAGTTGGCGAATTTCTACCAAAAACCCACGCACCACTTCCTGTAGAACTATATTGCATATTTACAGCGTATCCACAATCTCTCATTAATTGTGCAACTGCCGATTTTGAATTAACATTACTTGTAGCTGAAATATTTGCCAACATATCACCCCATTTATAAACCGATTTACTAAAATCTGCTTTTAATGTTCCAAATGAACTTAGCGTATATTGATTGTTACCCATTCCTTTTGATGGATATGCCCAATATTTCATAGTTTGAGCCATTGCTGTTGCAACGCAACCTGTTACAGATAAATTATTTGTTGTTGGATCTTTTGGACAAGAATCATTATAATATGGGCTTTGATCCCATGTCGTTTTCAACAACGGAGCTATAGCTGTTGTACCTCTTTTTATAGATTTGGTATTTAAATTCAATTTTTCCCATTCTGGATGTACCAGAGTAGATTCATTCTTTATTATTCGAATAATTTCGTCATCATACCTTTTCAACCACCCTAATACATTGGATGGAGCTTTATTAATATCAAACCCATTCTCGAAAGAATATCCTAAAATTGGATTCACTTTATCATCCGCCGAAACAATAACAAAGCCTTTGTTATCAGAAAAATTAAAAATATAATAAGTATTATTATTTATCCCCCTCCTATTAATTCCAGATTTAATTGTACGTGAAGAAGTATGATGTAAACTTAGAGACAGCACATTACGTTTAACTGTTTTTTGATTACGTTGTATAAATTTAACGGCAATAGAACTGGCAAAATCTGAATCAATTTGTTTTGAAAAACTTGTTAATGCAATTGTAACAAAAAGAAAAAAAGAATAAATAGACTTGATACTCATCTGTTATTTTTTAATGGAATACTATATTACTTTTTTTTTTCGAGGAATAAAAAGTTTAAGACTTTTTATTCCTAATTATCACTTAGAGGACATTGATATTATAATCCTCTGTAAATCCTAAAAATATGCTTAACCAAATATCAATATAATACATACTTTTAAAAGCTTAAATATCCTAGTTAATCTTTCGGGAACATCAGAACAAATTCTGTTCTACGATTTACTTGATGTAAATCTTCAGAGCAATCCATTCCATCACCACAATCATTTAATAATTGTGTTTCACCAAAGTTTTTCATAATTAATCTACCTGTTTTTAGATTTTTAGATCTTAGGTAATTAAAACAACTTAAACTTCTGTTGGCAGATAAACTCATATTATATTCATCTAAACCTCTTGAATCTGTATGTGAATCTATTTCTACTAAAAACTTAGGGTTTTCTTTTAAGAATTTATACAAGATTGTCAATTGATTTTTTCCTGCTGCACTTAAATTGTACTTATTGTAGTCATACAATACATTGTCTAAGCGTACCATGATATCAGGAGAAGTTTTTCTTATTTTCACATCTAATGGAACAATACTTTTTCCAGATGTACTATAATCCATCATAATGGGATCATAACCAATCATATCTGTTGTGATAACAAATTTTTGATTCACTGGTAGTTCCGCTTTTACCATACCTTTCTCATCAGAAAGCGCAGTAACAACTTTACCAGATTTCTTCTCTTTAAACTCAACTTTAACCTCTTTTAATAAAAGGCCTGTTTCTTTATCTCTAACGATAGCATGTCCTAACTCTTGAGCAAAAGAGGTCGTAAAAACGATGAAAAATAAGGAATATAATAAGTACTTCATAGCAAGTGATAAATTAAAAAAGAGGTTGTTCCAAACGAATTAGAACAACCTCTTCCATAAAGATTATAAAATCAATTATTTTTTAAAC
>CANGHE010000164.1 GCA_947453545.1 Flavobacteriia bacterium | reverse complement strand
TTTGGTGATTATTGCTGGAAGTTTTGTTCGTATTACAGGTAGCGGAATGGGATGTCCCGATTGGCCAAAATGTTTCGGACAGTACATACCACCAACAGATGAAAAAACTTTACCTGCTGATTACAAAGATATTTATGCGTCTAAAAGGGGCAAGAAAATTGAGCGTTTTGCCTCAATGCTTGAAAAAGTAGGTTTTTCTGATGTTGCTATTAAATTAAGAACAGATAAAACAGCGTTGATTGAGCAAGATTTCAATCCAAGAAAAACGTGGACAGAATATGTAAATCGTTTGGTAGGTATGTTTGCTGGATGGGGCGTTTTATTGATATTTATTGCCGTACTGCGTAAATATAGGACACGTAAATTAGTATTGTTATCTACCATTAATTTAGTTGTTTTGATTTTCCAAGCGTGGTTTGGATCTATTGTTGTTGCTACGAATTTACTTCCTTGGACAATTACCTTACATCTCTTTTTAGCCTTAGTAATAGTTGGCCTGCAATTAGGTATATTGCTAGAAGTTAGTCAATCACAACGTCAACGGTTTACTGTTCCTAAAGGTGTTTATTGGGTGGTATGGGCCGCTATGATTATTACTTTTGTGCAAATGTTTTTAGGTACGCAAGTACGCGAAGCCATTGATTTTTTAGTGAAACAAGGATATTCTAGACAATATTGGGTTGAACATTTGGGAATACCATTTTTTATTCACCGTAGTTTTTCGTGGTTAGTTTTAGGAATGATGGGTTATTTGTATTGGGTTAATCGCAAAGGTTTAAACAGTAAGATTATCAATACTTCTGTTTATTTATTGGTATTGGAGTTGACAACAGGAATCTTGTTAGCCTATGCTGATATGCCAGGTTTGGTTCAAACTTCACATTTACTATTTGCTTCCATAATGTTCGGAACCTTGTTTATGACTTGTTTTAGAATGAGAATAGCGAAATAATCAATGCTTGAAGCACTCATCTGGATTTCCTAATTTCATACTCAGTGTAATACCAAACATAAAATACCAATCACTTGTGCTATTATTACCTCTAGGTCCGTATTGAGAGCCATCTAGAGAACGATTAGCTAATGCGTATGTTAAAGGACTACTATATTCTTTTAATTTGACAGGGTCTACATACCTATTATTTCCTACATCATCCAAATAATCTGTAAAAATTTTACGAATTCCATATTCCATTCCGATACAGAAAGACTTTCCAAAAGGATATTTAAACCCAATTCCTATAGGAATGGCTAATTGATTCTTACTATAATAACCATTTGAATTTAAAGGAGTATTCTGCCCTTCAGTACCAATTGTTCTTAATTCAATAGTCTCGCCATTATAGTTCGTAGTTGGATTCATTTGAAAGTACGCGATCTCAGCAAATAAATAACCTGTACCTCTATATTTAGAATGACCTATCTGAAATGGAAAATAATTAAATTCTAATCCAGTACCGACTTCAAAAATATCTGTTGCAAATGAAAGATTTCTATTTTTATAGACCTCAGCATAGGTATTTTGATTATCATTTCCTGAAACCGACCCATACATAACAAAAGTACGTGAGGCTACTCGACTATTAATATTAAATCTATAGAATATACCTGCAGCTGGTTTAGCATACTTAAAATGTTGGAACTGATTCAAATCACCAATATAATAACTCCCTCCTACTAATACACCAACTTCACTTCGTGACAAATTATTCTGTCTTTGGGCATAGGCAGAATAATGAAAAAGTAGCATTAGTATTATAAATATTCTCATTAAAACTTATAAACGAAAAAAAAACAACTTTGTTACTTTTGATGGAATATCTTTATATAGCACTACCTATCTATTTCTTATTTTATCCATATTTAATTAGTACATTTGTCTGATTTTTAATTGTTAACTCTAATTATTTTTTAATAATATGCGTTTTTTAATATGTATTACGTTACTAACATTTCTAACTTTTACAAGTTGTAAAAAATTAGAATTAGATAAAATTTCAAGTTCTTTTTGGAATCCAAAATTAGCCGCACCACTAGTTTATGCCAACTTTCAAGTGAAAGACATATTGGTCAAAGCTGATTCTTCTGGTGTAATTCAACATAACAACGGCGTGCTTTCAGTAGTATATAACACTGAATTTTCTTCGTTAAATGCAGCTTCTTTCGTTAGTCTACCAGATTTTAATCAATCTATAGATTTAATACCTGCAAGTGTTGTTGCAATTGGATCTATTCCAAGCCCATTAAACGTTATCCCTCAAAATGTTTCGTATACATCAACTGATCAACAGACAATTGATTTCCCAACTAATAATGGGGCTGAACTAAACAATGTTATATTCAAAGGAGGAGCACTATCAGTCAATTTAACAACAACATTAAAACACGACATTGAAGCTACTATCTCTCTTCCTGATTTTAATGTTAATGGAACACCACTCACGAAAAAATTAACACTGAATTACAATGGCAATATACCAAATAGTACAACTATTTCAATTCCATTAAATGGAGCTGTAGCAGATTTTACCGCAAATAATACAGGAATAAATAAAATTAGAATAAATACAGATTCTAAAATTACAGGTACTGGTTTAGATGTCGTAGGAAACGAAAATCTATCTATCAGTGTTAATTTAACCGGATTAAAGTTTAAATCAATAACAGGATATTTTGGGAATTTAGACGTTGCAGGAGCTACAGACTCTGTTTCACTAGATTTATTTAAAAATGTAACTAAAGGAGTTTTTGGCTTAACAAATCCAACAGTGAAATTCATAGTTAACAATTCATTTGGATTTCCAGCTGAATTAACAATTAATGATCTTCATACCAAAGAAACGGGAACTGGTAGTATAAATTCTATGTTACCTAACCCAAATAAAATTACATTAAATTATCCAACATTAGCTGAAAAAGGACAATCCAAAAAAACAGAAATAATTTTAAATAAAACAAATACTTCTAACATAGACGCTTTAGTTACTTCTGTGCCAAAATACTTTTATTTCGGAGCAGGTGCAAAAGCAAATCCAAATGGAAAGACTGCAAATCTTAATTTTATTGAAGATACTGATAGTTTAAAAGTAAAAGTAGAAGCTGAACTACCTATGGAAGGATATGCATATGGTTTTGAACTATCAGACACTATAGATGCGAATGGAAGTTTTAAAGATATCGACAACGAAATTAACGCTCTATTATTCCGTTTAGAAGTAACAAATGGTTTTCCATTGGATGTAACTGCACAAATCACATTCTTAGATGCAAATCACATTCCGATTAAAAATAATTTAGGAAACCTAATTAAATTGCTTAAAAGTTCAGATGCTGTATTAAGTTCCGGTAATTTAGATAATACAGGAAAAGTAATTAGTCCTACGGTAACTACAACTAATATTCAATTAACTTCAACAGATATTCCGTATTTAAAAAATGCTAAATACATAGTTATTGCAGGAAATTTAGAAACACACAATGGAAAGTCTAAATCTTCAATACGTCTATATGATGATTATGCCATATCCTTTAAATTAGGGATGCAAATAGAAGGAGGTGTTAAAATACCAAGTGTCAACTAACAATATTACATATAATGAAATCAATATATATTATTCTTATTTCGATTGCTTTGTTTGCATATAATAATGCGCATGCACAACGAAATCTTACTCTCCATAGTCTAAAAAACACACCTCAATCAATGCAAGTAAATCCTGCATTCAGACCTAAAACGAATGTATTTATAAGTTTACCAGTAATTGGATTTGAATCTTTTTCTTGTACAAATAATGGGTTCGCTTTAAACCAACTATTCACTGCAGATGCAACTGATTCTCTTATTCTAAACAATAAAGATGATTTTTTTAGTAATATGCCAAAAAATGGATACGTAAATTTTCAAATGCAAAATCTATTACTAGGATTTGGTTGGAAATGGAAAAAGAATTATTACTCCTTTGATATTACAAATAACTTTAATTATGAATTTGATTACACTTCTGATTGGGTTAAATTTTTATTTCAAGGAAACGGAGGATCTTTACTAGGACAACGAGCAAATTTTGATGGTTTAGGTTTGCAAATCTCGGACTATATTGCATATGGAATAGGATACAATCGTGAAATCAATGATAAATTAGTTGTTGGTGGAAAATTAAAAATTCTATCTGGTATATCAAATGTTAGAACAAAAAATACAACTTTTGGCTTAACCACTGGAAGCGATGGATTATCTTTTGCGCTCGACGGTTCAGCAAATGTAAATACAAGTAACTCTGCAGTATTTTTTGATTCTACAAAAACAGATGCTCAAAAAATGACCTCATTTACAAATTCAATTTCAAAATTTGGGAATTTTGGTTTAGCTATTGATTTAGGTGCAACCTACCAACTTAATGAGAAAATAGCTTTGAACGCGAGTGTAATTGATTTAGGTTTTATAAATTGGTCATCAGGAATTAAAAACTATCAAATAAAGCCTTTTAATTATGCTTTTAACGGAATTGACGTCGGTTCATACTTAAAAGATACAAGTAATGTTCTAACTACTATGACTGATAGTATTAAAAATATTTTCAAACAAACTGAGGATAATACTAAATATACTTCTGCATTGGCAACAAAGTTTTATATTGGTGGTACTTACAAACTCAATAAATATTTTGATTTAGGAGGTTTATGGTATAATGAAATTGTTCGATCTACTTACAGACCTGCATTAGTTATATCATCAACAGTACATGTAAAATCTTGGCTTAGTGCGACCATCAATTATGGTATGTACGCACGCGCTTACAATAACCTAGGTTTTGGATTGAGTCTTCGTGGTGGTCCTATTCAATTTTTCGTTTTAACAGACAACCTACTTGCTCTTCCAATATTCAATATGTATGGTTCAAGAGCTGCTTCAGCAAGCTTTGGATTAAATCTTCTAATTGGGAAAGGTAAAAAACCTGATGCCACACCATCAGTTCAATAAATTAAACAAATAAGGTTAATAAAAAAGAGAAGCTAATGGCTTCTCTTTTTGTTATATCGCATCTTTAATTTTTTGCTCTAGATTTCTTTGATCCATTGTTCCTGAATATTTCCAGATTATTTCACCTTTACGAAATAAAATTATAGTTGGAACACTTCGAATTTTAAACTTTGATACCAATTCTTGGTTTTTATCGACGTCTATTTTTACTACACGAACTTCACTGCTCATTTTCGTTTTTAGTCGATCGAAAATTGGCCCCATTTGTTGGCATGGTCCACACCAAGTTGCATAAAAATCTACTAATGTTGGTTTATCTGAACTGATGATTTCTTTAAATTTTGACATGTTTATTTTGATTTTGTTGAATTGTAATGTGAGAATAGATTCATCCAAATCATTCTGCTCATTCTATATGTTATAGGAGCCATTACAAGCGACATTAATGAAATAATGGTAATATGATACCAAACTCCCGTTTCAGGGTAAATAAGATAGGTTAAAACGAATGTAGCGACAGACAATGCAACTGTAAAAGCGTAACTTACATACATAGCTCCTTGCCAGAATCCTCCTTCTATCTCATATTTATGATTACAATTAGGACAACGTACGTGCATTTTATCAAAGGTGCGAAGTTCATATTTTTTCTTAGTAAGAAATACCTCTCCTTCTTGACAAACAGGACATTTCTCCTTAAGTATACTATATATTTTAGTCCCTTTTTTTAGCATTTTTCTAGTTTTAACAAAAAAGGCACCGTAATTCGGTGCCTTTTAGTGATAGTACTACATTCTGATTATTTATTAGATACAAGAGAAGCTTTTAAGAATTCTCTGTTTAATCTAGCAATGTTGTCTAAAGAAATACCTTTTGGACATTCGATTTCACAAGCACCTGTGTTTGTACAGTTACCGAATCCTTCTTCATCCATTTGGCGTACCATATTCAAAGCACG
>CANGHE010000163.1 GCA_947453545.1 Flavobacteriia bacterium | reverse complement strand
TACCGCTGAACTATTACAAAAAATCCGAAGAATTGAAATTCAGACCAAAGGTTTGACTAAACAATTCTTTACGGGTCAGTACCATTCCTCATTCAAGGGAAGAGGTATGACGTTTAGTGAGGTACGTGAATATCAAATTGGAGATGAAGTTCGCACAATCGATTGGAATGTGACTGCGCGCTTCAATGGACCCTATGTGAAGGTATTTGAAGAGGAACGTGAATTAGTCGTAATGCTTATCGTCGATATTTCAGGTTCTACTCTTTTTGGTTCAGGGGAGAAATCTAAAAAAGAATTAGCCCTTGAACTTATGGCTGTGTTGGCTTTTTCAGCGGTTGAAAACAATGATAAAGTAGGTGCAATCTTTGTTTCGGATGGCGTAGAGCAATTTATTCCTCCTGGAAAAGGAAAGAAGCACGCACTTTTTATTTTACGCAGTTTCATTGATTACAAACCGACTTCTTCACATACAAATCTGAAAGAAGGGTTTACTTTTTTCAGAAATGCGATGAAAAAACGCAGTATCTGTTTTGTTATTAGTGACTTTATGGATGACCATAATTTTGAAAATGCATTGGCATTGTTAAAAAGAAAACACGACTTAGTGGCTTTGCGTGTATATGACGAGGCAGAAACGATTCTACCAGATTTAGGGCTGGTTCAACTATACAATGCTGAAACGGGTATGACTAATTGGGTAAACACTTCTAATGCCGCTATTCGTTCCCAGTTTGCGCTTCAAGCAACGAGAAACGCGATGTATTTAGAAGAAACGTTTAAGAAATTGGGAGTTAATTATCAGTCGATTGAAACAAAAGAAGATTATATACCGAAATTGATACGTTTATTTAAAAAACAAAAATGATAGGTAAGAAGTTTAATGCGTTTATTTTCATATTGTTGAGTGTAACTCTGTTCGCTCAAACGAAGGGCTATATTCGTAGAAATTCTTTTTACATCGGGGAACAAACAGAACTTGTATACGAACTGAAAGGTATTTCGTCGAATGCAAGGTTAGATTTTTATCCGCATCAAAAAACGATACCGTGTGTTTCATCACGGGCAAATTTAAATTCAGGAAAGGCTGATGCTCGTTCACTTGAAATTATAGGTTCTTTCCACGACACTTTGATTCAACAAGGAAAAACGTGGACTTGGCAAGGTTCTTATATCGTAACAGCTTGGGATACTGGGAAGATTGTTATACCTGCAACGTCAATCGCCGTAAAAGACAGTGTATATTCTTTCTCACCAATTACTTTGCGCGTTTTGGCACCAAAAATCAATGCGAAACAAGGAATTTATGATATCAAGGAAGTATATGCCAACATTCCATCTTCTGTTGGTATGTTTTTTAGAAAAAATGCTTGGTGGATGATAACAATAGTGTTTCTTGGATTGGCCGTTTTTTGGTGGTGGAAAAAACAAAAAAATAAACCGAAACAAGTAAAACAAGGAAAAGCACTTTCTTTGAAGGAGGAGACCCTACTTGAAATAGATAGTTTATTGGCGAAGAAGTTATGGGAAAATGAAGATTTGAAGGAACATTACTTTCAATTATCCTTGATTATCAGAAAGTACTTAGGTAAACGATACCATTTATCTTTAATTGATAAAACGAGTTACCAAATTCAATTATTGTTAGTACAAAGTAACGTTCATAAAGAGTTAGTAGCTCAAATAAAAATTGTGTTGGAACAATCCGATTTGGTCAAGTTTGCTAAATCAGAACCAACTTTATTAGAAATAACTTCAAACGCTAATTTAGCGAAGGAAATAGTTACCAAAACAACGCCTTATAATGAACACTAGTTGGAGTTTATCTTTATGGGATTACGAGTTCTTGTCTCCACATTGGTTGTGGTTGCTTTGGCTTGTGCCTGCCTTGTTATGGTGGTTATTTCATATGGATAAACGCAAACGTCCGGCCGTAAAATTTTCACGTACGGAAAGCGAACAAAAGTCGTTAGAATTAACTTGGGTAGATAAAGTTCGTAAAGGGATTTTTATCACCTATGCCTTGATTGTTTCCCTACTAATTATTGCAGTATCGCGTCCTTATCATTTAGCAAGTAGTGAGGTTTTTGACCATAATTACAAATATGGAATTGATATTGTATTGGCAATGGATATTTCTGCTTCGATGTTAGCCAAAGATTTTGAACCTGATAGACTTACTGTTTCGAAGGAAATGGCCAAAGAGTTTGTTGATGGTCGTTTTGGTGATCGTATTGGTTTGGTTGTTTACGAAGGAGAGGCATACACTGCTTGTCCAGCTACCTTGGATTACGAAGTGTTGAAAGCACAAATCGACATTGTTCAGCCTGGAAATTTAGAAGGTGGAACTGCCATCGGTACGGGATTAGGTACCGCTGTCACGCGTTTACGTAGTGATAAAATCAAATCCAAAGTGATTATTTTATTGACGGATGGTAGTAACAATTCAGGTTCTATTTCTCCTGAAACTGCTGCAACTTTGGCAAAGGAAAAAAACATCCGTGTCTATACAATTGGAGTTGGATCAACAGGAATGGCGCCCACACCCGTAATGACACCTTTCGGGGTACAATTCGAAAATATGCCTGTTGATATTGATGAACCAACCCTACAAAATATAGCATCGATTACAGGTGGGAAATATTTTAGAGCAACAGACGCTTCTAGTTTGAGGTCTATTTATAAGGAAATCAATTTATTGGAAAAAAGACAAATTAAAGATGTAGCCTATAACCCAGAACCGCCAACAAATCCAACGCCATTTTTGGTTGTTGCATTGGTATTACTTTTTGGGGTGATTGTTGTACAAAAAGTAGTTTTGAAAACAGATGAATAAGGTGACATATACGTACCCAACAGGGAAATTAATTCGGAAGATAGTACTTGTGGAGCTAGCCTTATGGTTGGTTCCTGCCATTATTTTTGTGCTTGTTCGTTTCCTTGATTTTAAAAAGGAGTGGGTGAAACCTTATATTTCTGAGGAGATGAAAGAGCATTCGAAAGAGATTGCTTCTTCTTATTTCAACGAGCATATTCGTTTTACTTTTTTACATCCAGGATATTTCTGGTTTTTATTATTGATTCCGCTTTACCTCGTAATTGATATCGGGTTTATGAAGTGGAAAAATGCTAAAATCAATCGATTAGGCAATAATCAAGTTCAATCGTTACTGTTACCGCCTATTCGATTGCGTGCTTTATTTTGGAAATATTTCTGGTTACGCAACGCGATTGTTGGGATTGTCTTTGCTTTGGTTCAACCTGTTTTAGGAGAGGATAAAGTAACTAATACAGTGCGGAATGCAGAATTAATTATAGGGCTAGATATTTCTAATTCTATGAATGTGAAGGATATCAGTGAAGTAGATAGCCGTTTGACAATTGCTAAACGTGCTATGATTCAATTAATCAACTCATTGCGAGGTGAACGAATCGGAATATGTGTTTTTGCAGGAAATGCATATGTTCAGCTGCCTTTGACGAGTGATTACGATGCCGCAAAAATGTATGTGAATGAGATTGAAACAGATATGGTTTCAAAACAAGGTACGGATTTGGCAGCAGCACTTACTACGTCTTTGCGTATGTATACGAAAGCAAACAATGCGAAGTTGTTATTATTGGTGACGGATGGAGAAAATCACGAGGGAGGTATTCCAGCTGCGATGGGTGAATTACTAGAAAGTAAAGTCAAACTAGCGATATTGGGAATCGGAACCAAGCAAGGAGGATATGTACCAAACGATCCATTTAAGCCTGAATTTGGGTATAAAGTATCTGAAACAGGTAAGAAAATTATCTCCAAGGTAAATCCAACAATGATTAAGAAAATTGCCGAACAAGCGAATGGATATGCGGTAATTTCATCTAGCAGTTTTCCTAATTTAGAGCAATTGGTGAATCAAATTCACGCATTGAAATCGGAAGAAAAAGGAGAAGTAGAATTGGAAATTAAAGTAAATCAATACCAATGGCCTTTGGTTTTTGCCATTCTATGTTTTACGATTTATCTCTTTTTTCCTTTCTTTAAACCAGTAAATGCAAAAGCGCAATGAAATACTTAGTAATCATAGCATATTGTTTAGTGACATCATTGAGTTGGTCACAAGATTGGCGTGATGCTTTGGATCAAGCACGTTCCTTGTATAAAGAAAAGAATTATAAAAAAGCGTATGATATGTATTTGCTTGCTCAAAGAGATGCACCGAAAAATGTATCGTTCGAAGCAGAATTGGCGCAGGCAGCTTACAAAGCCAAAGACTATCAAAAGGCAAGTGTACTGTATCGTAAAAACTTACAGCACAAAAAAAATAGTAGATCACTGCTAAATCACAATTTAGGTAATTCTTATTATCAAAAACAAGAATATTCTAAGGCGATTGATGCATACAAAGATGCTTTAAGAAAAAATCCAAATGATAATGAAACGAGGTATAATTTGGCACTAGCATTAGAGAAAGACAAAAAAAATAAGAAGGAACCACAAAACAAACCGCAGAATACACAAAATCCTCCACCAAAACAGAATAAACCGCAAAATAACAATCAAAAAAAGCAACAGAACAACAACCAAAATAATTCACCAGAACAAACATCAAAAGATATCGCAAAAGATAAAACAGAGCGTATGTTGGATGATCTGATGAAAAAAGAGATGGATACGAAAAAGAATAAAAATAAAGCGAATGCTGGTTCAAATGACGTGCAAAATGGGAAAGATTGGTAGAATTTCGTGGATACTTTTAAGTTTTTTATTGACTTTAACGCTGAATGTTTTTGGTCAAAAACCGTTGGTTCAATTATCAGTGAATAAAAAGCCGATTGAAGTTGGGCAGGTAATTGCCTTTACAGTGAAGTCGAATGTGAATGGCTCAGTTGATATTAATGTTCCAGAAACTTTTATGCAAGGGGGAACGATGAATGGGATGGAGCAAACCATTGACAACAATGGCAATATGGTAGTTTCGATCAATTTCACCTTGGAAGGGATGTTCAAAAAGGAGGGGAAGTACACCATTTTGGCAACTGTAAAGGAGAAAAATAAAATCCACAAATCGAATCCATTAACTATCACAGTAAAGAAAAAATCAGATCCTAAGGCAGCAAAGAAATTTGAGAATACGGAAGGAGAAATCACCAAGCACAATATGAAAGAAGCTGTGTTTGGAATTATTGAAAAATCGAGTCAAAAAGTATACGAAGGTCAACCTTTGATTTTAGCGGCCAAGGTGTATTCGCGCTTGTCAATCAGTTTGATGCAAGCATATAAAACATTTACGTTGAAAGGGGCAGCAGAAACGTTTGATTTAGAAAAATCGGATAACCTTTCTTTGAATAGAGAAAATTTCCAAGGAACAACCTTCTTGACATTTTCGTGTGGTAAACAACTTGTCTTTCCAGCGAGTCCAGGAAAATATGTTATCAAGCCCTTTTCAATGGTGCTGCGTTACAACACAGGAGGATTTTTTGATAGGGACTTACAGCTAGAATCAAATGCAACTTTTGTGGATGTTTTGCCTCTGCCAAAAGGTGCGCCAAAGGATTTTATAGGTGCAGTAGGTAAATTTGAATTAGCAACTAATGTATCCAAAAAGACTGGTAAAGTTGGGGATATCATCTCAGTAGAAATGACCGTTTCAGGTACAGGAAATTTACATACGATATCCAAACCAAAATTAGATTTACCAGCAGGCTTGACCTTGTACGGTGATCCTGAAATCAAAGAAGAATTAGATTATACCGACGAAGGGGTTACAGGTTTTAAAAAGTATCACTTCCATTTGAAAGTAAACCAAGCAGGAGAGATTGATTTACCTGCGCTTTCGATCAGTTATTTTGATCCGACTTTAAAAAAATATGTAAGACTTTCGGAAAATGCTACTCACTTGTCAATTGAAGGTGAGGTGAAAGGCCAAGAGGTTCAAGTAGCCGATTCTGCTTATTCCTCAACAAGTGATGAGGTTATAGCAAAACCAGTGAAAGAGAATGATAGTAACACAGATGAACCAATTCCTTATGCGAATACCTGTATTGTCTTTTTATTATTATTGGTGGTTGTTTTAGCTACTTTGTTAATTGT
>CANGHE010000162.1 GCA_947453545.1 Flavobacteriia bacterium | reverse complement strand
AAAGCATCAGGGATAGATGATAGTCCAGTGATTACTTTTAGTGAACGTAAATCTATTTCTACGGAAACAACTTTCTCGAATGATACCGCAGATATGTCGTATTTAAACTCTGTTTTATTAGCAATGACAGAGAAATTAAGTTATCAATTAAGAAAAGAAGGTAAATTGACAGCGTGTGTTGCAATAAAAATACGTTATTCAGATTTCCAGACATACACCTTTCAAAAAAAAATAGCTTATACATCAGCTGATCATCAATTGATTTTGTTAGTCAAGGAATTGTTTGAAAAATCTTTTCAAAGAAGAATGTTGATTCGTTTGATTGGTGTTCGGTTTAGCGATTTGGTGTTTGGTAATCATCCTTGGACTTTATTTGAGGATGTAGATAAATACAATGGTTTGTACATTGCGTTGGATAAAATTAAAGATCGTTTTGGTGAAAGTGCAATTTTAAGAGCTGGAAGTATAGTGAAAAAATAATCTGTTATGTTGAATATTCATTCTTTTTTTAGTTTTCGTTATGGAGTTTTGTCGATATCAACATTGATTGATAGACTTCTAATAATGGGTTATTCTGATTTTGTATTGACAGATATCAATTCATCATCTGGACAAATATCCTTTATTCGAGAATGTCAAAAAAAAGGAATTAAAGCGAGGATAGGAATTGATTTTAGGCATGCAAATAAAAAATGTTTTGTTGCTATTGCGAAAAATGAAGAGGGGGTTAGGGAATTGAATCATCATCTTACACAATATCTGAAACATCCTACTTATAATCAATTGGTAAATCATCATTTTTCTAATTGTTTTATTATTTACTACCTGCATAATTATCCTGAAATATTAAAAGAGAATGAATGGATTGGTGTTGGTATAGAAGATGTTAAATCTGTTATCAACCATAAAGAAGACTATCCTATGCATAAATTAGTTTCTTTACAAGCAATGACCTTTGTTTCTAAGCGGGAATATAATATGCATAGGTTATTACGTGCAATTGAGTTGAACCGATTATTATCTAAGCTTTCAAACGAAGATGTAGCTTCGGAGCACGATGTTATTATAGGTAAGGAAGTGTTTGATGCTGCTTACAGAGAGTTACCTATTTGTTTGTTGAATCTGGAAAGAATTCTATTAGATTGTAAGCCGTTATTTTATGATTCAAGTCCTAAAAATACGATTGCTTACACTGGTAATTTAGTCGGTGATTTTGAATTACTCAAAAAGAAAGCTTATGAAGGAGTTGGATATAGATATGGGGTACTAACAGAAACAATACAAACGCGTATTGAAAAGGAATTAAGTGTAATAAATCAGATGCAATTTACATCCTATTTTTTAGTAGCTTGGGATATTATAACGTACGCAAAGTCAAAATCGTATTATTATGTAGGAAGAGGGAGTGGTTCAAATAGTATGGTTGCATATTTGATTGGAATTACGGATGTGGACCCTTTGGAATTGGATTTGTATTTTGAAAGATTTATTAATATATATCGAAAAAATCCACCCGATTTTGATTTAGATTTTTCTTGGAAGGAAAGAGATGATATGTTAGCATATGTGTTTAATCGATTTCCTAATGTAGCATTGATTGCTACATACAATACTTTTCAGTATAAAATGGCTGTTAGGGAATTAGGTAAAGTATTTGGCTTACCCAAGTTTGAAATTGATAAACTCGCTAAGGGAAATTATCAATTGGAAGATTTAGACCAGTTATCTAAGTTAACAATTCGTTATAGTCAATATTTAGCAGAAATCCCTTCTCATTTGAGTATTCATGCAGGAGGTGTAATTATTAGTCAACGAGATATACATTATTATGGGGCTACTTTTTTAGCTTCCAAAGGGTATTCTGTTGTTCAATTTTCAATGTTAGAAGCTGAAGACGTTGGATTCTATAAATACGATTTGTTGAGTCAGCGTGGATTGGCTAAAATTCAGGATTGTATTCATTTAGTAAAACAAAAAAATGATTCGATGATGAATTTTGATATTCATTCTGTTAATCAATATAAATCAGATCCTAACATCTTAAATATTTTAAGAAAAGGGGATACGATTGGTTGTTTTTATGTTGAATCACCAGCAATGCGTATGTTGTTACAAAAATTGAAAGCAGATTCATATTTACTATTAGTTGCGGCAAGTTCTATTATTAGGCCTGGAGTTGCCAAGTCAGGAATGATGCGTGAGTATATTGAGCGACATTTAAACGAGGAGAAAAGAAAACAAGCGCATCCTGTTTTGTTACAGATTATGCCAGATACATATGGAGTAATGGTGTATCAAGAAGATGTGATTAAAGTTGCCCATTTTTTTGCGGACCTTACATTGGCTGATGCAGATGTTTTAAGAAGGGGGATGTCTGGAAAATTCCGATCTCGAACTGAATTTGAAAGTGTGAAAAATCGATTTTTCATTAATTGTAGGCTGAAAGGGTATCTTGAAAATGACATTGTTTCAGTTTGGAAACAGATAGAAAGTTTTGCTGGATACGCATTCTCTAAGGGGCATTCAGCTTCCTATGCTGTTGAAAGTTTTCAAAGTTTGTATTTGAAGGCTTATTTCCCCTTAGAGTATATGGTATCAACCTTGAATAATTTTGGAGGATTTTACAGCACAGAATTTTATATTCGAGAAGCGAGTAGGTTAGGGGCTAAAATTGAATTACCCTGTATTAATAATTCGCAATATGAAGCCGTTTTGATAGATAAGTCAATTTATTTGGGCTTTATGTTTATTAAGGGAATAGATGAGTCTTATATTGCATCATTAGTTTTGGATAGAAATACAAACGGAGTATTTCTAGATTTAGAAGATGTTATTTCTAGAACAAATGCAGGAGTTGAACAAATTACACTTCTGATTAGAATTGGAGCATTTAGATTGATTTCTACTATTAAAAAAAGGTTGTTATGGCAAAATTATTTTTTACATAGTAGTAGTCGAGTTAAATCCAAACAGAATTTATTGGTTTCTTTTTCAAGTTCAAGTTATAATGTGCCTGATTTTATAGTTGACCCAATGGAAGATGTTTTCGATGAAATGGAATTATTAGGTTTTCCTATTTTGAATCCATTTCATCTTCTATCTGAAAAGATGAAAGAACATATTATACGTAAGCAGTTTGATACGTGCTTAAACAAGCAAGTAAGATGTTATGGTTATTTGATTACTATCAAAAATGTAAACACATCTAATAATGAAAAAATGTGTTTTGCCACGTTTATGGATGTTGTTGGAGATATCATTGATGTTGTTGTTTTTCCAATTATTTATAAAAGTTTTCCTTTTTATGGAAAAGGTATATATGAGTTAAATGGAAAAGTAATAGATGAGCATTCTTTTTATTCCTTAGAGCTTACTTCGTCTTTCAAATGCAGATTTGTAGAGGATGTAAGATATTTAGAAGATTAGAAGGAAACAAATTACTTTAAATCAAAAAAGCCTTAGATTTCTCTAAGGCTTTCGTTTCTGTGGGAGATGAGGGGCTCGAACCCCCGACCCCCTGCTTGTAAGGCAGGTGCTCTGAACCAACTGAGCTAATCTCCCAAATAAAAAAGAACGTTTTCTTGTTGTTTTGTGAGTACAAATGTAGTGCTTTTTTTTATTCCTGCAAGTTATTTGAATGAAAAAATGAAAAAAAATCACTTATCAAGAAAAAACTACCAGTTATAAGTATTGTATCTTCTTCATTTATAGAGTTTTTAATCTTTGTGAAAATGGATGAAATATTTTTATGTTTTTCTTTAAAATGGTCTTTTAAAGTGGTTATATTGTTAAGTTCATCAATTTTGAGTGAGCGATTATTCGAAAATTCAGAAAAATACAAATTGGAGTTAACTGGGAAAAGAGGAATAATTTCTTCTATATCTTTATCTGCACTTGCGCCATAGATAATATGAAGATTTCCTGTTTTTATTTTTTCAATAATCTCTACTAATTCTTTTATTCCTGCCACATTATGTGCAACATCCACAATTACTTTTGGCTTTTCTGATATTGTTTGCAATCTCGCTTTAAATGGTGTGTTGCTATATAGATTAGAAATCCCTTTATTTACATAGTTTTCTGAGATATTGAAGTTTAAAGTATTTAATATGGAAACCGCTATACGTACCGTTTTTTCATTTTTAAAAAGATATCCATATTTATTTATACTTTTTTTGTCATCGTAAATTACATCCCACGTATTGAAAAGTATTGATTTTGTTTCCTTCGCTTTCTTTTGAAAGACAGGGTAGGTGTAAGTGTTAAATTCTCCAATTAAAACGGGTGTTGATTCTTTGATTATTCCCGCCTTCTCAAATGCAATTTTTTCGAGGGTATCTCCGAGTAAATCAGTATGATCTAAACTTATATTTGTGATTATTGATAAGATGGGTGAGATTATGTTTGTAGCGTCTAATCTACCGCCTAATCCGGTTTCAATAATACAGATATCGCATTTCTCTAAGTTAAAATGGTATAATGCTAAAGCGAAGGTGATTTCAAAAAAGGATGGTTGAATATCCCAGTTGATAGTCTGAATTAACACTATGAATTCGACAACTTCTCCTTCTGAAATTAATTTATTATTAATTACAATTCGCTCTCTAAAATCCAGTATATGAGGAGATGTGAAAGTTCCTGTTTTATATCCTGCTTCCATTAAAATAGAGGCAAGCATATTACTTGTAGAACCTTTTCCGTTTGTACCTGCGATATGTATAAAGGGAACTTTATTGGTGTAGATACCTAATCTTTCACAAAGTGTTATGATATTGCCTAAATCAGGTTTATATGCAACTTTTCCTACGTTTTGATAGGAAGGAAATTGCTGAAACAACCAATCAATAGCCTCTTTATAAAGCATTAGGTAGCTTTAACATCAATTCGTAAACGTTGTGTTTGAGGAGTAGTGCCAGGTTTTTTGTTGTATTTTACCTGTGCTTTTACATTTCCAACAACTTGATTGATGATTCGTTGATCTGTAATAGTTGTTTCGTTGTTAAGGTTTACAGCCTTAACTACTGTACCGTCTGCATTTATAGTAACAAGTAGATAAACTACACCCGATTGGTTTGATTCTATTTCTTGTGGACTTGTTAGACGTGTTCTTGGTTCTCTAGGTTTTAAGCCTCCTGAACCTCCCCCTGTTCCAGGTCCGTTTCCAGGTCCTATACCATCGCCATCGTCATTACCAAAGCCCCTACCAATTCCGCTTCCTGTACCACCTCCTGAACCACCACTTCCGAATGGATTAGGTGATTGAACACGTGTACTTGCTTCGTTTGTGGGATTTGGTGTTTCAGTAGAATGATTACTTTCTCCTGTATTTACTTCAGTTTTAGAATCGCTTTTCGTAATTACTTTTTCTGTTTGATTTTGTGCTTGTTTAGCAATTGGAGCGTCATTTGGAGTTCCAGATCCACCACCCCCTCCTTCAATTTTCATCTCTTTCAAATTGATTTCAGCAGGTAAATCCATACTTGTTACAAGTGGATAAATTTTAGGGGGAGGATCGGCCATTAAATAATAAGCAAGTTTTAGATATATAAATAATCCTAAAACAATGATAGAAGCAACGATTATTGCAATACGTTGATCTTGTTTATTTACTACTGGATTATTTTTGTCCATGCTCATTTATTTTTTATAAGCTAATACTGGTTCCCACCCGTTTGCTTGCGCCATAGCTAGTACATTAAATACAGCTTCATAGTTAGCTTCTTTATGCCCAGCTATTTTTAATTTTAGTTTGTTCGAATTCGTAACTTCAGTCATCACCTTCTCTTTGATTGCTTCGAATTCTCTAGCGTCTTTTGCCGTTTCTCCTGGTGTAACATAATATTTGTTATCCTGAGTTATAATGACAGTTGCTGGAACAGGGTCAGTGTCAGGTTTAATATTATCACTTGGCTTTGGTAAATCAATAGGAGTTTGATTATTTGACATCAAACTCATAATGATAAAAAAGATAAGTAATAAAAAAACCAAGTCGGTCATTGATGCAAGACCACCCTCTGCTTTTATTTTATTTCTTGATTCTAAAGCCATTTTCTTTTATTTCCCAGGTTCGTGTAACAAATCGATAAATTCGATTGCTGTGTTTTCCATTTGGTAGATGATTTTACCAATTTT
>CANGHE010000161.1 GCA_947453545.1 Flavobacteriia bacterium | reverse complement strand
TGTCGATTTAGTTTGGGTGTTTGTATTTACATTCTTCTATTTAGTTTAATCTTATAAAATTATATTCCTATGGAAAGAGATGATATTATTGAATACTCATTAGATACACATCATGATGAAGCTACTGGGGTTCAAATGCGTAAGAAAATTTGGAAAGTAACTGCTTATCTTACAATTATTACTATTGTAGAGGTTGCTTTGGGAGCTTTTATTAAACAACACAGTGCAATTTGGCCTTTTGTTAAGTGGTCTTTTATCGCATTGACTTTGGTAAAAGCAGCTTATATCGTATTGGTTTTTATGCACCTTGGTGATGAGAAGAAAATTTTAAAATACGTGATTTTACTTCCGTATTTCGTATTTATAGCTTACCTTATTTTTATTGGTTTAACTGAAGGTAGTGCTGTTCATGATGCTTTAAAAACACACGGGTTTTAAAAAATACTATGTCTAAGACTAACGGTAAAGCCGGACGAATGAAAGGAATATTAATGATGTTCCTTTTATTCGGACCGGCTTCTTTATTGATATTTATTTCATCTCGAGGGTGCAAACATAAGTTTGTTGAATTGGATGATATGGGTGCAGTTGCACATTATTCTTTTGAAGGAATAAATGGAAAGAAATACACAGATAAATCTTTTCAAGGAAAGGTTGTATTGTTTACTACGATACAGAAAACTTGTCCAGGAAATTGTGCTATTTCAATGTGGCATATGGATCAGTTGATTTATCAGCATTTACGTAAAAATCAAAAGAAATTAGGACATGTGAAAATTGTGTCTTTTGTTACTGATGGGAAAGGAAATCCTGTAGATGATTTGAATGACATAAACTTTATGTTGAAGGATCAGGTTGAAAAATATGATTCTACCATTTGGATACTTGCGAAAGGTGATGCAAAACAAGTGTATAATATTTCTCGCAATGGTAATTCATTATTACAGAAGGGCTCTAAATATTTCGGTGGTGAAGCCTATCAAGAATTAATGTTACTTGCCGACAAACAAAATCATTTACGTATGGTTTTGAAAGGCAATTCTGAAGGGATGATTCGTAAGATGAAAGAGCATATGGCATTGTTGGATAAACAATATGATAAGCAAGCTTTAAAGAAAAAATAAAATGTTTCGTTTCGTTTCGTTATTGTTAGTTTGTATTCTCTACGCATGTTCTAGTCATGATAAAGTACGTGTACTTCCTATAGTAGGAAATTATGATATTGAATTTGACACGATTGATGGAGTAGAAGTTGCCGATACCGTTTATCCTAAAATACCATTCTTTACATTCAGGAATCAAGATTCCGTAATCATTACCTCTAAAGAATTAAAAGGAAAAGTATGGATTGCTGATTTCTTTTTTACATCTTGCCCTACCATATGTCCTACAATGACTAACCAGATGAAAAGGTTATCTGTGTTGACAAAAGATTTGCAAAAAGAGATACAGTTTTTATCTTTTAGTATAAATCCACGAATGGATCAACCAAGTAGATTGAGAGCTTATAAAAAGAAATACGGCATTGCTGCTACAAATTGGATGTTTTTAACTGGCGATGAGAACAAAACACATGCTTTAGGTGTTGAATATTTTCAAGTGTTTGCTAATAAAGATATTGCATCTGAAGGAGGATATGCGCATTCACCAGCATTTGTTTTGGTAGATAAAGAAGGTTATGTTAGAGGGGTCTATGTAGGCACAGAAACTTCTCAAGTAGATCAATTAGAAAAAGATGTTCGTAAATTATTAAAATATGAGTACAACGTTGAACACGCAGAAAAAGAGTGATAACTTTAAGAAACTAATAATTGCAGCTTCAGTAGCAATTCCATTAGTAGTTGCCGTATTATTTAAAGTGAAGGTAACAGGTGTTGATTTTGGATTTTTACCTCCAATTTATGCTACAATTAATGGAATCACAGCATTCTTTTTAGTGATTGCATTAATCGCGATTAAAAGAAAGAATATTGTGTTACATCAAACTATGGTAAAATTATCTTTGGTGCTTTCTTTGCTATTTTTAGCTTGTTACGTTGCTTATCATATGACAAGTGATCCAACACCATATGGTGGTGAGAGTAAAGTTTTGTATTATACCATTTTGATTTCACACATAATCTTAAGTATCGCTGTAATTCCCTTAGTTTTATTTACATATTTGTTTGCTTGGCAAGGTGACTTTGTTAAACATCGTAAATATGCTAAAATTGCTTGGCCTTTATGGTTTTATGTTGCTGTAACAGGTGTGGTTGTTTATTGGATGATAGCTCCTTATTACAAATAAAGTATTTTATATAAAACAAGAAGAGCGCTTTCAACGAAAGCGCTCTTCTTGTTTTATACTATTCTCTTTTTTATTATTCTTTCTTTTTACTGTCTTCTTTTTCTTCATTGACAGCTTCCTCTTTCTTCTTTTTCTCTGCTTTAGCTATTTTAATAGCTTTGTCTTTAGCTAATTTAGCCTCATCTTCTTTTAGCTTTTTTTGATCCGCTTTCAGCTTTGCTTGATCTGCTTTTTTCTTATCGGCTAATGCTTTTTTAGCTGCTTTATCTTTCTCAGCTTTTAATGCTACATCATCTTCTTGTAACATTTTTTCATCTTCTTTTAATGTTTTTTTATCATTTTTTAAAGCAACTTTATCCTCTTTAATAAGTGCCTTTTTTGTCGCTTTGTCTTGAGAAAAAGTGGTTCCAGAAATAATGATTGTTGCGATAGTAAGTAATAGTAATTTCATAAGATTCAGTTTAGTTGTTTCTTAAATATAAGAAAAATTTACGAAAATTAAGTTGTATCAGAAATTCTTAAAATTATAAATTCTTTGATTATTTATAATTTCACACACCGTTCATTAATTATTTCTCCGTTTATAACGAAAGAAAGATAATAAATTCCTCCATTAAAATCTGTAATATCGATGAATTTGGAAGCGCCATTCATACTTTTAAGTAATTTTCCAGTATGGTCATATACTTTTATTTCTGAACAGGTATCTTCATTTGAAAAATTGAAATAGATGTAATTGTTTGTAGGGTTAGGAAAAAAATGAAATTTGTTAATATTATTTTCTTTTTCAAAACACTCGTCACTTAACTCACCAAATATTTTCATTTCATATAATGAAAATCCATAATCTGTTACTCTTTCTATCAACCCTAATTTAATAAATTGAGCTATATAAGAATTGCCTCTTATAATGTTTTTTCCTCCTTTACCATTATTTGTTGTATATAAAGTATCTTTGAATTGATTAGGAAATAAACTATGTGCTAAATAAAATTTTTTTGCGTATGCTTTTTCCCAAAAAAGTTGAATTTCATCTATTTTATAACAATCCTGTAAATTAATTATTACCCACTGATCGTCTAAAAAACTTGAACTCCATCGAGTATTGTCTTTTCCGTCAACAAGGCTTTTTGTATTAAAATTATTGTTTTCTGTTGAACTTACTTTTACAGGTTTGTTTATTGCAATGTTATTCTTATTCTTAGTAACATTGATAAATATGTCTTTTTCGTTATTGAATTCATGTATTTCTGAAATAGAATTATCAAAATCTGTGAAAGCAGTTATTTTGATTGTACCTGTATCGCTTACAATCCAGTTATTAGCATCAAATTTGAATTTTTCTGATTCAACTAAAATCATCTGCCCTTCGTTAATAGCAGTTTGTATAGGTTTAGACCATCCAACTTGAATATTATTAACAGAAAATGAAACAGTGTGATTAATACCATTTAGAGTTGGTGAATTTCCATCATTTCTAATAGTCGCAAAAAAAGTAATTGCATCGCCTTTTTTTGGAAATTTAGGTACTGTATAAATTGATAATACTTTTAAGTCTGGTTTAGGTGCGGTATTTAGTATTGTAAATGAATCTCTAAGTGATATATTGTCTGAACTATTTCCAATTCCGATATAATAAGTACCAGGGATCACTTTATATTGTTCATCAATAATGGAATATAATTCTTGATTAGTTAGAGTAAATTCAATATTTTTTATTTCATTCACTTTAAGTCTAATTTTTTCAAATTCTTTTAATTCTTTTCTTGGTGTCCATTTATTTTCTATTTTTTTTGTTAGATATAATTGAACAACTTCTTCCCCATCACTTTTTCCAATGTTTTGTACAGAAACTTGTATATTAATATCGTTTCCTAGTTCTATTATTTTATTTTTAATAAAAAGGTTTTGAATTGCAAATTTAGTGTAGCTTAAGCCAAACCCAAAACTGAATTGTGGGACAATGTTTAATTCATCGTAATAGTTATAATTTGAATGGTAATCATTGTTAAAATTGTCATCCCATTTTGGTAGTTGTTTTGTATCATATGGCATTGTTACAGGAAGTTTTCCGCTCGGATTATAATCACCAAATAAAATATCAGCAATGGCATTCCCTCCTTCCATTCCAGGATAAAAAGAATAAATAAGTCCTTTTATTTTGTTTATCGTACTAGACAATGTGCATATTCCACCACTTTGCAGAACAACGATTAAGTTTGGATTTATTTTTGATAATTCATCAATTAGTAATAGTTGTTGACTTGGTAGTTCCGTGCTATTATTTTTTCGATCACCCCCAATACTAAATCCTTCACCTTCCATCGTTTTATCAAGACCTCCAAAAAAAATAACGATATCAGCATTTGATGCAATTTCCCGTGCATTTTGAAAATCACTGGTATCAAAATCTTTAATAGGACAACCTAAAGTGTATTTAATTAAAGTATCATTTATTTTATTTTCTATACCTTGAATTGGGGCAATTGAATAAGGAGGATTTACGTGGGCACTTCCAAATCCATCTGTTTCAGCAACAAAAGTACTTGGACCAATTAGCGCAATTTTGTTTTTCTTAGAAATGGGTAGAATATTATTTTCATTTTTTAATAGTATTACACCACTTCTTGCAGTAATTAGGGCTAATTCTTGATGCTCTTTTGAATTTATTTTTTTTGAATTGTCGAAAGGATAATCATTAATATTTCCAAATAATATTTTCGATTTTATTACATTTTTAACAGCTTTATTAATATAATTTATAACACTTTTATTAGTATCAATAATATTTTTCAAATCATATTGATACTTTTTAGACCCCATACAAATATCTGTTCCTGCTTGGATTGAATTAAGTGAATTCGAAATACTACCCCAATCGGATATTGTAAAAAAAGGAAAACCCCATTTTTGTCTTAAAAGTGTGTCAAGTAAGTATTTATTTTCTGAAGAATGTGTACTATTCAAGTAATTATACGAACTCATTATTGACATTGCCCCACCTTCTTGTATTGCTCTTTTATATGGGAGGCCATAGTAGTTCAATAAATTTTCTTTATTTATTATAACATTAGCTGTAGTTCGATTATTTTCTTTATTAGTTCCTATAAAATGTTTTACTGTTGCAATTACTGGATTTATTTGTATACCCTTTACTATTTGTTCTGCATAAATACTTCCTAAATATGGGTCTTCTCCAACCATTTCAGAAGATCGACCACTTCTGGGATCTCTACTTAAATCTAAACATGGTCCTAGTTGAACATTCCTATCATATGCACTGAATTCTTCTCCTATAGCAATTCCAACTTCCTTCCATAGTTTTTTATCCCAGGTAGCAATCATTGCCATTGTGGTAGGAAATGCAGTAGCAGGTAACTGTTGAAATCCATGTGGGCCGTCAGAGAAAGTAAATCCAGGAATATTTAAAGTGTCATCATTTGCAGTAGAGAAAAAACCATTATTAATCAATTGATTAATTTTTTGATTTACATTCATTGTTGCTATTATACTATCAACTTTAGAGTCTAAATTTTGACTCCAAGCAATAGAAAAAGGAAATACTAATAACAGTATTAAGTTACGAAGAATCATTCTCACTTATAAAAATTCATTTCATCAATATATTGTTCGACCTCTTTTGTCAATAAATATCGTACATCTTCTTTTGCTGCGATGGCTTCTCGTATATAGGTGGAAGAGATTTTCATTAATGGTGCATCCAAACAAAAATGGGCATTAGGAAAGTCCGCTTGTAGTTGATTCGTATCAGATTGATTTAATTCGCTCTTAAGTTCTTGAGGAGTGAGGACTCTTGGATAAACATACATAGGATAATTGTCACGAATGACCTCGAAATTCTTCCATTTGTGAAATGTGCGTAG
>CANGHE010000160.1 GCA_947453545.1 Flavobacteriia bacterium | reverse complement strand
TGGCTCATTAGACCCAGAATCACTCGACCAAGCCATTACCATACTTGAGAATATGCAAAACGAAAGCAATAAGTCTATTGGAATTATTTCGCATGTAGGGGAATTGAAAGATAGAATTGGAACCAAAATCAAACTATTAAAAACAGGTGCTGGATACAGTACCATTGAAATTGAATAATTTAATTTCTTAAATTATAAAGTATGAAAAAACCCAAAATACTTTTCTTTACAGGGGCAGGAGTGTCTGCCGAAAGTGGCTTACAAACTTTTAGAGACTCCAAAGATGGCCTTTGGGACAATTACAAAATAGAAGACGTTTGTACTCCAGAAGCATGGACTAAGAACCCTGCAATGGTTTTGGATTTTTACAACCAAAGACGAAGACAATGTAAAGAGGCCCAACCCAATTTAGCCCACGAATTAATTGCTAAGTTAGAAGCACAATATGAAGTTGTGGTGGTTACTCAAAATGTAGATAATTTGCACGAAAGAGCAGGTTCTACTAAGGTAATTCACCTACATGGTGAATTAATGAAAGCACGCTCAATTGCAAACCCTAATTTAATTTACGATAGGGAAGGGGATATCGTTTTGGGAGATTTGTGTGAACAACAAAGCCAATTGCGTCCTCATATTGTTTGGTTTGGAGAAGGATTAGATAATACGCTTCTAGATGCTGCCATCAAGGAAGCTGTAACTTGTGCCGTATGTGTTGTAGTGGGTTCTTCTATGTTAGTTCATCCTGCTAATTCGTTACCACACTATGTTCCTTTTGCAAGCCAAATGGTAGTCATCGATCCATTGGCACATGAAATGGATTTAGATGACGAACGCTCTATTTACTATCTTTCGGAAAAGGCTACGGATGGGATGCAGCAGTTATATGATACGTTGAGTAAGTTGTAAATAAACAGTTTATTTATTATTTTAGTTTAATTTTTTCATCTATTAAGTCTAGAATTTCATTGAAAGTTACCCCATATAAGCCAAGAATATCGGTTACATACTGTACATTTTTGTTTAATTCTTTTTTTGCTTTATATACTTCAAATTCAAGATTGTTAAATCTTAATTCTTCAATTGTAAATCCTTTATGTTCTAATTGTAGTAAATGAAATTGAGTATAATTTATTGGTAATTTTATACTTCTCAATATTCTATCATTTTCAAAAAAAGTTGTTTTTACGTCAATTGCTGTTACACCTATTCTTAATTCATTATTAAAAACATTACACTCGATTTCATTGTTATTTGATGATTCTATTAAATCTTTAAAATAATAGAAACTTATTGTTGCTTTTGCAGTATTTAATGTTAAACATTCAATTGTTTTTTTTATACCTGGTAAAACAATAGTTAATAAATTGTCTGTTATTGTTAACTCTGCTAAAATGTTTTTTGTAAGTTTCGATTTTCTTCCAATAACTTTAGAAATAGCGTTTAATTCTTTCAAAAGTTTGGTTTTGTTTATTGTAAAACTTGAATGATTCATAGACTAAATTTTAAAATAGTAATAAGATTTTTAATAATTAAAAACAATTTTTTCACACTAACCAATATGCCAATTTCATTCTAAAATGAATTCAACAATAATTAAACGAATCTGATAAATAATCATTCATAGCAGAACTTCTAACGGATCTTTCATCTGTTGAATAATCTAATCTGTATTTGATATCTTCAAGGAATTTGTCCCACCATACATTATACTCATCATTATTTAAGACTTGGCTTTTATAATGGTCAATTATAGTATATTTTACTTTTTGTAGTATTTCTTTGTCTTTTTTGGCTAAACTTTCTTGAAGTGAGTTTCTTAGATTGGCTTCAGCCAGCTTCACAGCATTTTCCTTTTCTTTTTCTGCTAGATTTAATCGGTTCTCTAGTTCTTCTTGAAACTGATGGTCACGAACTTGTTTTACTATATCAGCAAAACCTGCTTCGTCTACTTTAAATGCTTTTTTACAATGGGGACAAATAATTTCGTTCATTTGGTATTGATTTGTTTGGTTGTCTTTTATGTTTGTTTGCAATATTTCGCCGCTTTTAAAAGATGGGGATTTATAAGTGTACTACTTTGCACTAATAAGTCGGGAGCCTTTGCGCAGCGTGTTATTCTTTCAGAAATTCATATTCATATATTTTTGGTTTTATATTATCTGCCAACATATTTAGTTTATATCTTAATTCACTAATCAATTCATTATATTTTTCATCGTTACTTTTAGAGTTCATTCTGCCAGCAGCGTTTCTACCTTGAAAATATTCTCTAATATCATATAAACTAGCATTTACATTTACATCTTTATGCGCGTGATAGTATTTCCATAATTCTCGACCAGCATCAAAAACCGAAATGGCTTCCGATGAAAAGACAAGTTCTTTTTGAGTATATTGTATTTGAGATGGATTTACAAAAAGAGTGGCATTTGGGTCTTCTTTTTTTAACTTCCCTTTAATAAAATCTGTCATAAAATGATTGGCAAATTTTTCTTGGGCATTTACTTCTTTTTCAGTAAAGGGAATCCAGTGGTTAACACCTTCAGAACTTGAAATTCTATTTTGACCGTGAAATAAGGTAAAGGCTAAACAATCGTTTTGAAACACTTCATCTGATTGCCAATTATTATTTGGATATAAGAATTGGTCTCTGTCGTTAAGCCAAGAAGCTTCAATACAATGACGGACAGATAAATAAATGGCCATAGGCAATATGTTGTTTATATTTATTTTAATAGCACCACCTCTAGCCATTTGATTAATTTTTATAAATACCTTGGCTTGATTTTGAAAATCTGGAGGATAGTTTGATAACAATCCAATATGTTCAATAGATTTACTTTGAAATTTCACAAACCATTTATTAATACTGTTTGGTAATTCTCCATAAAATTTTTTCGTTGAATTATAATTTCCTTTTTTATCGTAAACATCAGTAGCTATAGTATTTATTTTAGATTTAATTGATGTATTCCAAATAGTAAACCCAATAGGAAATTTACCTTTTACATTATCAAACGTATCCCCAGGGACAATAAAACCTCCTGCATATTCAGCTAAAAAGTAGTCTTTGAATTTTTTAAAATTAGATCCGTTTATAAATTTCATTTTTGAAAACTGCCCTAAAATACAACCTGGAATTTTTTCATATATATTCGCCATAAATAAGGCGAAAATTTCATTAGAGGCGTTACCAATTTTTGGTTTTAAAAGTTCGTTTATTTTAAAGTTTGTTGCAACACCACTTTTATTTTCTCCTGTCCCTGTAACAGTTTTAGAAGAAGTAGCCTCCGCATATGGAGGATTAATGTATACCACCAACTTCTTTCGCTTATCTTCATCGTTTATGATGTCTTGCAGACTTTGAGGAAGCTTTGAAAAATCATCGGTCAAAAAATCAAACTGAAACACATTTTTTTTCAATAGGTTAGCGCCATTGTCAATACGCTCGTTAATTACATTTATGTCCGCTTGAAATAACGTACTAGCATAAATATTGTACTTGTTTCTTAAACCTGCCAAAAGATTTCCAGTTCCCGCAGCACAATCCCAAATATAATAGTCCTCTTGCCAGTTTACACCCAAATAGTCGGTTAGGTATTTTTGTGATAATTCCACCCATTGTCGAGGTGTAAAAAAAGCGCCTTGTCGTTCTCTAATATCTTGTGGTGTAAGTAAATCTTTTCGTTCTATAATGTAATCTCGAGATTCTTTTATAGGTGGTCGTTTATAGCTTTTCCAAAATTGCAAATACGTGTCTTTATTTTTGATGTTGATGGAATAATCAAACATTTGCTTGGTATTTTCTTTAGCAATTTTATATCCTTGGTTTTGAAATACTACAAATAAATTATTTTGCATAGTGAGATCATCGTCAATATTTTGGGTGTCTTTGTCATCCACAAAAAGGTCAGCCAAATAAAAATCACTGTCAAAAATTTTTGCTTTTTTAAGGTCGTCCCAGTTGACATCGATTGTAGGCTTCACTATTTCGAGCCATTTCAAATAAATAGAAATAAAATTGTTTTTATCAATTTTTAATTTACAAGTATTTACAGCATTCGCAACATTATTTTTAATAAAAAAATTAAGTTCGTTCTCTTGTTTTTCGAAGTCGTAAATAGTGGTGTTTTGCTTTAATATGGATTCAATACGTTCTTTAATAAGTTGAAACTCTTTTGTTTTATGATTGCTGGGTGTTACATTCCAATTAAAATCGTTCTCATAAAAAATATCTTGGATACTAATATAGGGTACAAAAGCAATCTTTTTAAAGTCAAAAGCTCCTAAAAAAGCAGGTGGCATGGTTTTGTCAAAAGTGCGCGCTTTACCAATGGTTAGAATCAATTGTACAAACATAGCAGGAATGTCAAAATCACCTGTTTTAGCTTCCGCCCAAAGCAGAGGAATTCTGCCAAATAAATTGTTTTGTTTTGGAAAAACTGTAAAATCGATATTTCCAACTAGTTCTTTGTTATCAAATTGCTTAAAGTATTCTTCTTTAATATTATTTATTAACTCTCCTTCTTTGATGTTTTTATATTTCATTGGTTGTGATTGTAATAGTTTTTTTTATTTTAATTTGTAAATATATTTAAAAAAAAATCAAAACCTAATCAAATCCTCTCGGGAACTATATGCACTAATTTCAGCAGCATCTTGCGTTAATTCTTTTTCTAAATCGGAATAGGACGCGGTATCTAAAATATCCCCATTGTGTTGAATGATTTTCCAACTGTTAATGCCAATAACGGTCATACCGTATTCGGTATATTCGGTGCCTATGCCAAAAAGGATATTGCCGTTGTTTAGTATTTTGTAGTGGGGGTGGAGCATGGGTCCGTTTCGGTGCAGGTAGATAATCCTGTCGCCCATATCTACTCGGATGGGTTTTTCTTCAAATAAATCGTAGTATTCTTTAACGATTTGCTGGGCTGTTGTTATTTGTGCGTCTGTCATTTTGCGGTTATTAAATTTTTAAATGCCCAAATTGCAATTCCAAAAGGAATACCACTTACTGATGTTGTTAGAAGTATGTTGTCCCATTCGGCATATCCAAAATAAGTCTCTGCTAGGAAGCTGTACAGATGAATTAATCCTATGATTAGTAAAGAAATTAGAACTCCAATAGTATAATAGTTGGAAATCAATAAGACTTTTTTCATTATTCAATAGATTTAATATTTTTATCATCAATAATTTTTTTCCCAATTCGAACTAATACTGCCAATGGCACTCCAAGAAGTAAAGCAAATGCTATGATGTTTTCTATAGCTGCATAGTAATAGGGTTCGTTAAAAACAAAAATGTATAATTGGGTAAAGCCAAGAATAATAAGTCCTGCAATAAATCCAATCCAGTAGTAGGTAAGTGCTTTTAGAACTACAATTAAGTATCTATTTTTGGTTCGAGGTAACTTGTTGATTGTATATCCTATCCACAATAAAGCTCCAAAAGGCAATCCGCTTATCAATGGCGTTTTTATTATTATTTCCAAATTGGGATAGGCATAAAATGGGTCAAAAATCATCCCGTAAATATGGATAAATCCTAACATTATTAAGGAGCCTATGCAGCCATAGGCGTAATACTTTAGTATTGTTTTTATTGCACCCATGTTATTTTTGATTATTGTTTTTATAATCCATTCTAATACATAAAGGCCCCATCAATTTATACTTGATATTTGAATAAAATTCAAATTCAGCATCAGAAACTAAAGTGTTACCCCTTTGTGTAAATTGAATGGTATAATTGTCACTATTGAAAAAACAACACTTTCCAGTTACTACATCATTAAAGATTGTCTCTTTTATAGTGATTTCTTGATCTATTAAATGATAGGGTCTTAGCTCAACAACACGCAAATCTTCATCTGGAAATTCAGGAACAATTGTGGTTCCAGTTGTGTAAATACTATTAGTATTAATAGTATTTAGAACTAATTGATTAGAGTTGTCTTCCTCTTGAATAACTATAAAATAGGCTTCTTTTTCATTTTCATTACTTTTGTAATTTTTAAATCTAACTACTTGTCCTAGTTTAAATTGTGTTTTCATTTTAGTGGTTTTATTACTATATTAAATGCAGATACATTGCAAATTTCTTTAGATTTTCCGAGATTTTATCTTGAAAAAACAAATCAGTTTTCATTTGAGGTAACTCAATTGCCATTCGACCTTTAGTTAAGCT
>CANGHE010000159.1 GCA_947453545.1 Flavobacteriia bacterium | reverse complement strand
GAATTACCACTTTGATATTCAAATCTTTTCCCAGGTTTTTCGATGGAATATTGATTAGTTACAAGCCCATATAAGTCTGTACCATAATAGGATGCAGCATTGTGTGACAAGGGATTTTTACCACTCTCTTGCCAATTTAATCCGGATGACATCATCAATAAATGTCGGATAGTAACAAAACGTTTTGCTCCTTTTTTAAATTCAGGAATATACTTTGCTACGGGTTCGTCTAAACTTTTGATACTACCATCTTTCAATGCGCAACCAATTAATAAACCTACGAATGTTTTTGCTGCTGAAAAACTATTGGTAACGGTTGTCGGTTGGTGATTACCCCAATATTTCTCAAAAATCAATGTATCTCCGTGAAAAACTAAGAAGGATGAAATGTCTAATTTTTCTATTTCTTTGCTTTCATTCGGTAAAAGTGCTAAGGTACGTGTTCCTTTTTTCCAAGCACTTGCAATTGGTGCCTTTGAAATTGTGGCATTAAAAAACACATCTTTATCGAAGATACTAGGTCCTGTACGTCCTTGTAAGTAGGTATTGTAGATTCCTTTGTAGAGGTAAGTACGTCCAGAAATAAGGATGAAAAGATTGGCAATAATTAGTAAACTAAGTATCGTCAGGGAAATGTATTTTACCGTTTTGGTTAAAATTGTTTTCCAAAGAGATGTAGATCTAGACATAATTGAAACCGAATTGAATTGCCAATTTTTCCTTTAAGATGTTGGATACTTCTTGAAAATCAAGAGGACGACCCAACTCTTGTTGCAAGGAAGTTACTGATTTATCTTCAATTCCGCAAGGGATAATATGATTGAAATAAGACAAGTCGCTATTAACGTTAAATCCAATTCCGTGCATAGTTACCCATCGAGAGCACTTTACACCCATTGCACAAATTTTTCGTTCGCGTGGTGTATTAGGTTCTATCCACACGCCTGTAAGCCCATCAAAACGTTCACCAATCACACCGTATTCGGCAATAGTCGCAATGACAGCTTCTTCTAAATAGCGCAAGTATTTGTGAATGTCAGAAAAAAAATGATCCAAATCTAAGATAGGATAAACAACCAATTGACCTGGACCGTGGTAGGTAATATCTCCTCCGCGATTGATTTTGTAGTAGGTGGCATCGTGTTCTTGCAATGCTGTTTCATCTAATAAGAGGTGGCTTTCTTTTCCGCTTTTCCCTAAGGTATAAACGTGAGGGTGCTGACAAAAAAGGATGCGATTTTTTGTAGGTTCTTCTGTTTCGCCATTACGGCGTGCAATTTTTAGTGCAACTGTTTCTCCAAAGAGATTTTCTTGCAAATCCCACGCTTCTTTGTAATCAATTGTTCCTAAATCAATGTATTCGACATCAACCATATCTTGTATTTGATGCTCAAAGGTAGGAAATCATTCATTTTGTATACTAAAAAACTAAAAAATCGCTCAATTTTGATTTTGATTTATTAATGAATTCTTCTGATAACAAAAAAATAATAAACATGAATGTTCCGAAAATGATTTCAGATATGTATATTCGCGTGCTTAAAAAGTAGACTATATGGCTATAATTGGAAAAATTCGTGAAAAATCAGGCTTAACACTTATCTTGTTAGGTGTTGCTATGTTGGCATTTATAATGGGAGGTTGGGATTCAATCTTTGGTGCTGCAAATCAAACTGTAGGTTTAGGTGAAGTAGCTGGAGAACAAGTAGACCCTCTAAAATATGAGAACGCGGTAAATGCTATGATTCAACAAGATCAACAGCAATATGCTCAAAGTCAACGTCCTTATACACAGGCTGATCAACAAGTATCAACAGATCGTGCATGGACTATGTTAGTTGAGGGAATGATTCTTCAAAAAGAATATGAAAAATTAGGGTTAGATGTAAGTAAAACAGAGTTAGATGCATTTTTATATGGAACAGATGGTTTCACCGTAATGCCTGATTTAGCGCAAAGTTTTAAAGATTCTATCACAGGTCAATTTAATCCTCGTTTGTTAGAGAAAAGAATTCAAGAAATGGAATCTTCTTCTGACCCTCAAGTTACAGCTAGTTGGGAGAATAACAAACAAAACTTAATTGAGCAAAGAAAGAACGAAAAATACTACCAATTGTTAAGTCAAGGTGCTTATGTTACTTCCTTAGAAGCAGAAGAAGAATATAAAGCTCAAAAAGAAGTAAAAAGCGTATCTTTTGTAGTACGTCGTTATTCTGAAATTCCAGACGATCAAATGAAAGTTTCAGAAGATGAGTTAAAGGCATATTATGATGAGCATAAGAATGAGAAGAAATATGAATCTACTGCTGGTAGAGATGTGAAATACTTTGATATTAATATTGTACCATCAAAAGCAGATTCAGTTGTATTCAATAAAACTATAAATAGTTTGAAAGCACAATTCGCTAGTGCAAAAAATGACTCTATCTTCGTTTTAGCAAATAGTGATTTGAAATTCTACACAAGTACACGTCAATCTACTTTGCGTCCAGAAGGAGATGCGAAAGCACAACAAGGGTTAACTTACCCATTAGCGATGGATACAGTGTTTAAAATGGCTATTCCAGGTCAGATTGTTGGACCATACCAAGATCAAGGAAAAATCCGTTTAGCAAAAGTAAGAGCATTCAATACAAACCTTTGTAAAGTAAGACACATACTTATTAATGCTCCTAAAGGGGATTCTTTGAAAATCAAATCAGCACAACGTAAGGCTGATAGTTTAGTGAAATTTATCAATAAAGATAATTTTGCTGAATATGTTACTAAATACAGTGAAGATCCAGGGTCTAAATCAACAGGCGGTGTTTATGAAAATTTTTTGGATTATGAAATGGTTCCTGAGTTCTCTAAATTCTCTGTTGAAAAACCAGTAGGTACAATTGGAACAGTAAAAACTGATTTCGGTATTCATATTATTGAAGTATTAGACAGAACGGCTGTAAAATATCCAATAGTATCTTTTATAGAAAAAACATTGACTCCAAGTCAAGATACAGAAACAAAAGCGACTGATGATGCTTACAATATCTTGTATTCATTAGATGAGAAAGTTTCTCGTAAATCTACACCAAGGGCTAAATTGGATATTTTTGATACCATTGCTAAACAAAAAGGATATTTTGTTCGTCCAGTGCGTATTACAGATGAAAATCCAAAAGCACAAGGATTTGCTACTTCATTCGCTGAAGATAGAATTTTGAAATTAGCTTACGATGAGAACTCAGAAGTTGGTACTTTATGTTCTTCTCCGATTAAAGATCAAAACAGATACATAATTGCAATCGTATCTTCTATTCGTGAAAAAGGTACACCTGAATTTATAGATGTAGAAGAATCAATGCGTGCTGAAGTTATTAAAATCAAAAAAGCAGAGCGTTTCATCAAACAAATGAATGGGGTTAAAAACTTAGATTTATTGGCGAAAAAGGGAAAAACAATAGTTAATAAATCTGAAGTTGTTTTCGCTAATCCTCAAATTCAAGGAGGTGGATATGAACCAGAAATCGTAGGTTCTTTATTCTCAGGATTGAAAGATGGACAAACAACATTACCATTGAAAGGTGAGCAAGGAGTTTATGTTATTCGTTTGAATAAAACGACAAAAGCACCAGCTACAAATAACTACACAATGGAAGCAACTCAATTGTTGAGTGGTGTACGAGGAAGCATGCAAAACGAAGCTAAGATGGCATTAATCAAATTGTCTGAAGTAAAAGACAATAGAAAATTTGCTTCTTTAGGTATTCGTAGATAATACATTAATTAATTGCAAAAGGTCGATTCGAAAGAGTCGACCTTTTTTTGTTAAACGACTTTTATGTATTCCGAAGTAATCAAATTGAAATTAAAAACCATTCCTGATCAACCAGGAGTTTATCAATATTTTGATGAAGGAGGGACTATTATATATATTGGTAAGGCGAAAAATCTTAAGAAAAGGGTTACATCCTATTTTGTAAAAACTCAGGATAACGCTAAAACACGTATATTGGTTCGAAAAATTCGCGATATAAAATACATCGTTGTAGATTCGGAGTTAGATGCGTTACTGTTAGAAAACAGTCTTATTAAAAAGTATCAACCGAAATACAATATTCAGTTAAAAGATGATAAGACTTATCCTTGGATATGCATCAAGAATGAGCCTTTTCCTCGTATTTTTTCTACACGTAGTATGATTCGTGATGGGTCAACTTATTATGGGCCATATCCGAGTGTGAAAGTATTAAATACCTTATTGGAATTAATCAGAGATTTATATTCATTAAGAACTTGCGCATTGGACCTTTCGTTTAAAAACATCAATGAAGGAAAATATAAAGTATGTTTAGAGTATCATATTGGAAATTGTAAGGCACCTTGTGTAGGTAAACAAAGCTCAATGGATTATAAGATATCAATTCAGCATGTTGAGGCAATATTGAAAGGACAAATACATAGTGTTATCCAATATGTGAAAACCAAAATGATGGATTTTGCAGCTGAATATAAGTTTGAGGAAGCACAATTGATGAAGGAGAAGTTGGAACAATTGGAGAAATATAGAGCTAAATCAACGATTGTTTCTCCTAAAATTCAAGCGGTGGATGTTATAACAGCATTAGAAGATGAAAAATCATTTTTCGTCAACTACCTAGTGATTTCCAATGGTTCGATTATTCACGGAATTACTTTAGAAGTTCAAAAAAAATTAGACGAAACTCAAGCTGAAGTAATTCAATATGCCTTGTTGGATTTGAGAGATCGATTTAAGAGTCAATCCAAAGAGGTGTTGGTAGAGATTGATATTGATAACCAATTTCCAGATTTTAAGTTTGTTATTCCTCAAATTGGCGACAAGAAAAATTTAGTGGACCTATCTCTCAGAAATGCGAAATTCTATCGTCTAGAGAAACTAAAGCACGAAAAAATAACTAATCCTGAGCAACATAGCGACCGAATATTAGAGCGGTTACGTAAAGATTTACGGATGCAGGATTTACCCAAACATATTGAATGTTTTGATAACTCTAACATTCAAGGTACGAACCCGGTATCAGCCTGTGTTGTCTTTAAAAATGCTAAGCCAAGTAAAAAAGATTACCGTCATTTTAATGTTCAAACTGTTGTTGGTCCAGATGATTTCGCCACCATGGAAGAAGCGGTATATAGAAGGTACGCACGGATGCTTGCAGAGAGCTCACCTTTACCACAATTAATCATTATTGACGGAGGAAAGGGGCAATTGGGAGCAGCGTTGAAGGCGCTCGAACGTCTTGGTTTAAGGGGGAGAATGACTATTATTGGTATTGCGAAAAGATTGGAAGAAATTTTCTTTCCGGGTGATAGCATACCGATTTATTTAGACAAAAGATCAGAAAGCTTAAAGCTCATACAGCATCTTAGAAATGAGGCGCATAGATTTGGGATAACACACCACCGTAATCGCAGAAGTAACAATGCATTTGTTTCTGAATTAACAGAAATTAGTGGTGTTGGGGAAAAGACTTTCGAAGCATTGATGAAACAATTTAAAACTATATCAGCAATTAAGAATGCATCGATGGAAAGTTTAAGTGCTTGTATTGGAAAATCGAAAGCTTCGATTGTTTATAAGCATTTTAACGATTAATACACGAAATATTATTTTTATTAAGTCTTGTATTAATTAAAATCTTTTTTTATATTTGAAAATATGAAAGCACTTTTATTAACATTTTCTCTATTCCTATCTATTGGGTTGTTTGCACAATCGAATGGTAAGATTGGTGTTGATAATAATGATATTTCAGTTTCTTTATATCCAAATCCCGCTTCTGAATTTTTAAACATCAATGTGAAAGGAAATTTAGTGGATGGTTCTGTAAAGATTTTGAGCGCATTAGGTACAGAAGTATTCTCAGAATCCTTAGATAATTTCAGAAAAATTGATTTATCAGATTTGAAAAACAACGTTTACATCGTAAATGTATATTCTAAAGACGAGTTAGTTCAAACGTCTCGTTTCGTGGTTCGTCACTAAGATTACTAAAATTCTCATTTTTCTCGTTTTAAACCTACGTTAAGTTTTATTTTCGTGACTTCTTTTCGATTGTCAGTCCTTGAATTTTCTTAAATTTGCAGTTCATTTTGAAACAATTTTTCTATGGCAAAAATTCGCAAACAAGATGCTTTGGATTACCACTCTTCTGGTAGACCGGGTAAAATACAAGTAATTCCT
>CANGHE010000158.1 GCA_947453545.1 Flavobacteriia bacterium | reverse complement strand
TTCATAATCATTGGGGTTATGGTTGTATTGAAGTATATCGGCCAATTGATGGTTGCCAAGCGAAATATTACGGAACAAAATCGTATGAGAGCAGGAGAGAAGTTGGCTGAAAAACAACGAGCTCAATTTGAACGAAACAAGGGGAAGATTTCTATATTGAGAAATGTAACTCCTCGAAATGTACAAGACGTCGATTACGAAGAAATAAACTAACTAAGAAAATCCATAGTACGCTATGGATTTTTCTGTTTGTATATATAAAAAACGAAAAAAATGAATACATTTTTTAAAAACAATTGGAAACATTTAGCAGCAATTGGTGTGATGCTAATTATCACCTTGGTGTATTTTAATTTGCAATTTCAAGGCTATGGTTTGAAGCAACACGATATTGAGCAATTTGGTGGTGCTTCGCACGAGATTCAAGATTACCGTGAAAGAACAGGTAAAGAAACGTTGTGGACAAATTCTATGTTTGGTGGTATGCCTTCAACACAAATTTCTGTTTTGTATGAAGGGAACTTTATCAAAGAAGTAGTAGATGTTTACCATAAACTGATACCATCTCCAGCGGGGATTGCGTTGATGTATATGCTTGGTTTTTACATCTTGATGTTGTGTCTGCGTGTGAATCCTTGGGTTGGATTATTAGGGTCAATTGCTTTTGGTTTTTCAAGTTATGATATTATTATTATACAAGCAGGTCACAATACAAAAGCCTTAGCTGTTGCAATGATGGCCCCTGTGGTAGGAGCTTTTATTATGGCATACCAGCGTAATTTGAAATGGGGGGTAGTACTGTCTTCCATATTTATGGTGATTGAGCTTTCAATGAATCACCTTCAAGTAACTTATTATTTAGGTATTTTGTTGTTAGGAATCGGAATAGTAATGTTGATTGAGTCACTTCGTAAGAAAGACTTAAAACATTTCTTTACTGCTACTGCCGGAGTTGGAATTGCATATGTATTAGCGTTAGTTGTCAACTTGGGAAATATTTCAATGACTAATGATTATGCTAAGCATACTATTCGTGGTGGAAATGATATTACTATTACTCCTGATGGTACTTCGAATGCAGCTAATGCAACAAGCGGTTTGGATAAAGATTATATTACACAATGGAGTTATGGAGTTGGTGAATCTTTTACCTTGATTTCTCCTTATGTGAAAGGTGGTGGTTCTGTGGCTTTGGGTGATAGTCCTTTTGCTGAGGATGTTGAAAATATGGAACTTTCTTCGGAGGAACAAAAAGGGGTAATGTCTTCTCCTGTGTATTGGGGTGAACAACCAATGACTTCTGGACCAGTTTACATTGGTGTTATAGTTGTGTTTCTTGCACTTTTAGGAATTGTGTTTTTGAACAACCCTGTGAAATGGGCATTATTAGCAGTTACAGTATTGACTCTGGCTTTATCTTGGGGTAAAAACTTTATGGGATTAACTGACTTCTTTTTGGAGTATATTCCTGGTTATAATAAATTTAGAGCAGTTACGATTATCTTGGTAATGGTAGAATTGTGTGTTCCAGTGTTGGGTGCATTATTCTTAGATTTATTAATTAAAGAAAGAGAACACTTAAAAGCAAAAAAGAAGACATTCCTAATTGTTTCAGCAGTAATGGTCGTTTTCTTAATTGGTGTGAAAGCAGTTGGATTGGGTGATAACTATTCTTCTACAAATGATCAAACACAAGTTGCAGGAATTGAGAGTAATATACGTCAGCAATTAGCAGGAATGGATCCAGCTACTTTAATGGCGCAATATAAGTTAGACATCAATAACGCAGCGCAAGTAGATGCTTTTGTTCAACAGCAATCACAACCATATGTGCAAAGCTTCGAAGCAATGAAAAAAGTGCGTGAATCGATTTTTAATAGTAGTATGAATCGCTCTTTGTTGTTCGTAATCGTTACAATTGGTTTGTTAGTAGCATTATTTTATTCTGAGGTTAAATCTGAATTAATCGTAATAGGATTAATCGCTTTAGTGGCAATGGATTTAATTCCAGTAGCAAAAAACTATTTGGGTAACAAAGAAGAAGGAAATGGTTACAAGTATTGGACAGAAAAAGGTAATACCTTATTCCCAATGACTGCATCCAATGCAGATTATAAAATAATGGAAAATGAACTTGCGTTAAATCCTGCTTTGAAAGGGAAAATAGCACAAGCAGTAAGAGAAGGGAATGGCAAAGCTGCCGAATTAGAGTTAAGTGGAGCACCGAAAAGAAAAGTGATTGATGCGTACAAATTTGCTGCCTTAAATCGCAATACTAACTACCGTGTATTCGATATGTCTGGAGGTTTTAACAGTGCGACTTCATCTTATTTCCATAAAGCTTTAGGAGGTTATCATGGAGCGAAATTGAGAAATATTCAAAATTTATTTGATTTTCAATTAGTTAATTCTAATTATAAGGTCTATGATATGTTGAACGTTAAATACTTTATTCAAAATGGTACAGAAGCGCAACCGAATCCAAATGCTTTAGGTAATGCGTGGTTTGTGAAGAAGGTGAGTACTTTAGCAACACCAAATGATGAAATTAGAGCTCTAGGTTCTGTTATTGGTATTGAAAATGTATTTCAGGGAACATTGTTAATCAATGGTGAAGTGAAGAAAAAATCAGATGTATTTACTTCTGACAAGATTCAATATGTGATAAAACAAGATACTTTACAAGTTCCAATGTCTGCTGGATTGATGGAAGGAATGGAGGCAATGTTTGTAATGGATATCAATGGAAAAACGAATTTGGTTCCAATGCAAACTTTAGAAATGGATACTGCAAAATCATTCTTGAAGTTGGTTAAAATCAAAAACAAAGATGAGTTTAATCCGAAAGACGAGGCTATTATGCTGAAATCTGAATTTAGTAAATTAGGTAAATCTACTTTTACAGGAGAAGGATCTATCAAAATGATTTCTTACGAACCGAATGCGATTAGTTATAAATCTGAATCTTCATCTGAACAATTGGCTGTGTTTTCAGAAGTTTACTATCCTGAAGGGTGGACAGCTACAGTTGATGGTAAACCTGTAGATATTATTAAAACGGATTATTTATTGCGTGGTATTAAGGTACCGAAAGGAAAACATACGATTGCTTTCACATTTGACTTACCAATGTACCACAAGGCTGGAACGATGGCAACAATTGCTTCTATCTTAATCTTATTAGGATTGGGTGGAGCGATTTACACCGATAGAAAGAAAAAAAATAATACAGCATCTTAAGTACGATGAGTCGTGTTTTAGTTGTAGGTACTTCAAATAACCCAACAAGGTATGCTTACAAAGCAGTTGCTGCCTTGTTGGGGAATGGAGATGAAGTGATTCCTTATGGAGTTAAAAGGGGAGAAGTACTAGGCCTTCCGATAATCAATGAATGGTTAGATTGGAAAGATATTGATACCGTTACGCTTTATGTTAATGCCCAAAAACAACAGGATCTTCAAGCAAAAATCATTGCGTTACAACCACGCCGTGTTATTTTTAATCCAGGTACAGAAAACCCAATCTTTCAAGAATTACTAGTTAAGCAAGGTATAATTGCAGAAGAAGCTTGTACGTTGGTTTTGATTGCAACTGGTCAGTTTTGATTTTCTTCTAAATTAATTTACATTCGTATTATGTAAATTATTCTATCATTTTACTTTTCTTAAAGAAGAACATTGTTTTATTCTAATGTGAAGTAACATAAATAATTCAGTTTCTTTTATTTTAAATGGGGTGGAAATTGAGTAATGTTTTGTTACTGAATAGATCTTAAATATAGAAATAATATACTATTTAAAAGTATCCGTTATCTCTATGAGATGTATATTATTATTTACTCAAACAAAGTGTCTAAGTTTGAAAAAGTAAGAATTATAGCTACTTTGTGACAGTAATATTAATTCGAAATTATTACAATCTTTTATTATTAGTAAAAAAGCTTTATTATTAGTAAGTTAGATTTAGTATACCAGTTATTCCAATAACATATTTATGATTAAATAAAATGAAAATTATTTGCTTGGTTTCTAGAGGTGCTGGACATCTTGATTTTGGTGGAAATGGATATTTAAGTCTTGCTTTAAAATTAAGAGACAGAGGTCATGATGTTATTTTTTATACAAATAAGCATTATAATTTATTGGAGAAACTTTCATTTAAATGTATTAAATCATCAGATATCGATACACTTTGGGTTGCAAATGAAAAAACGGATTTAACAAAATATGGACGAGCGTACTATCTTAGATTGAAATATATTGAATTAACAATTAGAAATGAAAACCCAGACTTGGTTCTAGTTGATAGAATATTAGGTTTAGCAGCTGGAATGTTAAATTCTTTGAATATAAAATATGTTTGTGTAGGAAGTCCTGGTGGAAGTTGGAAAAAAGATGATTTTACGATTTCACCTAATGTTTCACACCATAATCAAAGTGGAGCGATTAGAATGTATCAGAAGAAATTAGGTTGGGAATTTGATGAGATATCTGTATGGTGTAATTCACCTTTTTTTAACATAGTTTTTATAGGTAAAGAGTTTTACAATACTGTTAATTCTAAAAACACACTATTTATAAATAACTTTGAGTATTCTAAGAACGCTGGTCTAGGTACAGTTGGGATCTCATTAGGTTCAGGTATGGAAGGTGATTTTGAAAAAATCCTTGATTCATTTTTAATAATTTGTAGTGAACAAAAAGTTAAGAAAAAAATTATGCTTTACGGAAAAGAAAAAGGAATAGATAAATTTATTTCTTTGATTCCTAATGAGTATTTAGATAAAATTGAAGTTCGAGGGTATGTTAATTTTAATGAAGAAATGAATAAGTTGACTTATTTATTATTTTTCGGAGGTATAGGTACATTATGGTATTGTTTAAATAATAATGTAGTTCCAATAATTGTTTCAAGTCATATACACGACCAAGACTATAATGAATCTAAAAGTAGATTGTTAGGTATTGTAGGTAAAATTGGAGATTATCGAAAGGATATTAATCCAAATCAATTTTTTACATTTAATGCGACTATGGAATCTGCTATTGTTGAAATTGAAAAGTTATTTGATTTTTGATTTTATAAATCAATTGATTTGAGATCGAATTGATTGAGATAAATAAAACAATTTTATTGTTTATTGTTGACAGTTTTTTTGTAAACATTAAGATAAGATTATAGTATTTGGAATATGGGCTTTTCTTAATTAAATAGTGATCAATATTAAATAGAGAGAATTGTAACTACACATTAAATTATTTTAATAAAATGTTTTTTCTAAAGACGCTTTGATTGAGGGAAAATAAAGTATAACTAGAGATTTAATAAAGCGTTTAATTCAATTAAAAAGAATTCCACCCTAAATATATCAATTTATATATCATTAATTTGAAAGTACAAAGGTTTTATAAACACTTACAGGTAATTATATAATAATAAGTCAAAAGATATTGATAGATTTAATTGTTGTTTTTAATATATTGAAAATCAAGATAAAATAGTTGTTTAACAAATTGATAAGGTTGGATAAGTGGTAATATATTTATAATTTTTCAGACATTTGAGACTATTCATTCTAAGTATAAGCACAACTTTTTAATTTCATATAAAACGATAATTCGATTCATTTCATTTTACAGATTTCAAGCATATACTATTGGGTAATAATCCCATTTTTTATAATTTATATTTTAGTACCAAAGCACATTATTCCAAAGTATTTGTTTAGATATAAGGACCTTATTGGTGCGTTGGTAAAAATTAACAAAGTTCAATGCTAATTCACACAATTAGTCAGTATTTTTGTAGCACTTTTTTGAAGAAATTATGATTAGAAAAATAAGTCAGTCTATCTTTTCCATGCGTTGGATGTCTGTGGCAATGATCGTGTTTTTGGTGGCAATTGGAGCTGCGACACTTTTAGAATCTAAATACGATATTCAAACAGCTAAAATATTTGTTTATAATGCTTTATGGTTTGAAGTGTTACTTGTTTATTTAGGGTTGAATTTGGTTGCAAACATCTTCCGTTACAAAATGTATCAGCGCGAGAAAATGGCTATGTTTGCTTTTCACCTGTCTTTCATCGTTATTTTAATTGGAGCAGGAATTACACGTTTTTTCAGTTTTGAAGGCTTGATGGTGATTCGTGAAGGTGAGTCTAGTAATTTTATTTATGCTTCTGATCCTCATTTGTGGTTTCGTATCAATGATGGTAAAAT
>CANGHE010000157.1 GCA_947453545.1 Flavobacteriia bacterium | reverse complement strand
TACCCAAACAAAAGTGCTGTAATTGCTAAATGAATTACTAGCCAAATCTTTTGCCAAGTTGGTCTGTTTTTCCAAGATTGTTTTTGATCGAATGGATCAAATGCTAAAGCTATTCCAAATAAAGAAGATGCTTCAATAAAATCCATTTTAAAAATAGTGTAATAAATCCCTAGAACTACAAAAGATGTGTACAGAAATCTAAAAATCGATAAATTCTTCATATGCTAATATTTATGAGCGCGCAAAGTTGCTAACGGTATTCACTTATAATCACATTATAAACCTATCACAACCTTACGTACTCAATTTTATCAATTAAAAACAGGTTCAACTTTATATCCTTTGTTACGCAATAAATGTATCAAACCATTTTCACCAGCCAAATGTCCAGCTCCAACCGCAACAAACAACGATTTTTTACTCATCCAATCTTCTAATTTAGGAATCCAGTTCAAATTGCGCTTGTCAAGCATTTTTTCTCTTGTTAATCCAGATTTGTCACCTGATGTTAAGGCTTCTGACATAGATTTTTCGATATAAGTATAAAGCCCTTGTAAATCCTGTGCTTTATATAATTCAACCATTACTTTAAACTCTTTTTTACTATCCAATTTTCCCAATTTCAAATCACGAATAAATTGTGCTACCTGTAGCTCTATCGAATCACCTGTAACAATAGCCAATTGTTGTTCAATCGTTTCTAGTGCTAATTTTTCTTTCTTCTTCGCCATCTTATCAAATGATTTCTCATAGGACTGAATATTATCTAATTGTTCCATTAAAATCAATGACTGCGCAAAAAAGGGCTGCATCATATCACATATTTTAACTTTAATGACACCCATTTTCAATGTGTCTTTCATATACGATTGATAATAGGTATAATCAGCCTCGGAAATATAATTTTTAATCGACTTACCAGCAGGATACATTATCTTTTTTGCCAATTCTTTCTTCGTAGCTTCATCCATTTCTAAGGGAACTTCCAATACAAGCGATTCTGTTGCTTTAAATGTTCGCTTTACTTGATTAGTCAAAATAAAATCCTTTTTCTCAATCGCATGTATCGTCCCATACAAATACGTTGTGTCTATCACTCCATTACCATACACTTTCCATAGAAGTGATTTTTCAAGATTTTCTTGTGATTTAGCAGTAATTGAACTTACTAATCCAACAACCAACAATGCAATTTTCACATAACCGTATAAATACATATCTTACTTTTTAAGACAAAGCTAATTCAAACTCAGTTGTGAAAATTGTATTTTTTTTACCCCTACATAAATATCCAATTTATTTTTCCTGACTCCATTGGACTAATACGCTTAAAAAATTGAATTGGTGTAAATCCTGTGAGCGATTTAAATTCTCTAATCAAATGAGATTGATCAAAATAATTTAAAATATATGAAAGTTCAGTCATTGAAAGTGATTCTTGTTGATGGTGGAATTTATCTAATGCCTTACGAAACCGAATTATCTTTCTAAATTCAATAGGAGTTTTACAGAGATGTTTTTCAAAATGTTTAATTACTGTTTTTTGAGAGACGCCATATTTTAAGCATAAGTCCCCTATCGATTCACCTTCAATATCATCTGTCAAATCTTTGATAAACAAATGTAAAAAAGGATGAATAAACCCTTTATATTTGGATAGTAAGTATTCTTCCAAAGCATTCACTTTGTCTTCCTCATCTGGTAAATCTAAAATCAATGTCATTACATTCTCGAAATCAGGAAATGGTATAAACCGATTCATAATTCCCTCAGGATAAGACGATAACTCATTATCCAAAAAGGCATTCAATCCCAATGGTTTGTAATAAATTGTAATTTCATTCATTGCACCTCGATACTCAAAACACATTGGATGATTGAATCTACAAACTACATCCGAAAAAAAATGTTGCTTTTTAGCTTGCAGGATGATATACCTTGAATCCGTCTGGGTAATAGTAAAGTTATTTGCAAAACTATGAATTGAAAAAACAGAAGGAAATGTCAAATAAGTAGTATTAGGCTCTGTACCATCCCTAGATAGAAGATAATAGCAATCAATAACACTTGCCAACAATTCATTTTTAGGTTTAAAGGCCTTTATTTTCATCTACTTAGTTATGCTACAAAAGTACATTTTGTTAATTAAAAGCAAGATTTATGAATGTTAAATAAAACAATAATCTCATAAAATTTCTTAAAAGTAATGTTACATGAATCATAAAGAATAATAAGTTGAATTCTCTATCTTTGCACCTATGATTAATTTAGAACAACTAGGTGTTTACCTTCCACAAGGATATTTATTTAAAGATATTACATTACAAATTAACCGTGGAGACAAAATTGGATTAGCTGGTAAAAATGGAGCTGGTAAATCAACCATGCTTAAATTGCTTTCAGGATATGAAAAACCTTCTGAGGGTAAAATTCACGCGCCAAAAGACATTACAATCGGATTTCTTACGCAAGACATTAAAATTGACACAAGCAAGACTGTCTATGACTACTTGTTCTTTTCCAACGAATTACTGAACCGAGTTCGAACAAGATTGGATGAAATTAATCATGATTTAGTTACACGTACAGATTACGAAAACGAGAGTTATCTTGCTTTGTTGGATGAACTGACAGAACTAAATGACATCTTTGCATTTCACGAAGGATTTCAGTGGGAAGAAAAAATTGCAGCTATATTAACAGGTTTAGGTTTTGAAAAAGAAGAATTTCAACGAGAACTTTCTTCCTTCTCAGGAGGCTGGAAAATGCGAGCAGAATTAGCACGAATTCTTGTTAACAAACCAGACGTAATTTTATTAGATGAGCCTACAAATCACTTGGATATCATTTCTATTTCATGGTTAGAAAACTATCTGCAAAAATTTGAAGGTATTGTAATTGTAATTTCACACGACCGTTTGTTTTTAGATAACGTTACTAAAAGAACTTTAGAAATTGCCCAAGGAAAAGTAAATGATTATCCTTTACCTTATTCTCAATATAAAATTAAACGAGAGGAAGAGTTAGAATTAATGACCAACGCTAAAAAACAACAAGAAAAAGACATTAAACATACCAAAGAATTAATTGATAAATTCAGATCGAAAGCCAGTAAAGCCGCTTTTGCTCAATCGTTAATCAAAAAATTAGAACGAACAGAAATTATCGAACTTGAAAGTGATGCTGTTGCGAGAATGAAAGTTTCTTTCCCCTTGAGTAACCAACCAGGGAAATGGATTCTTGAAATGCACGATATGGGTAAAACCTTTGGCGACAAAATACTTTTCAGAGATATAAATATTACTGTTGGAAGAGGAGAAAAAATTGCGCTTTTAGGTCCTAATGGTGTTGGTAAATCAACGTTACTAAAACGTATTATGGGCACCTTGGAAGGTGATGGAATTGTCAACTATGGACATAATGTACATATCACCTATTTTGCCCAAGATCAAGCAGAAAAACTTGATACAAATAAAACAATATTAGAAACCGTTGATGATGTAGCCGAAGGTGAAGTTAGAAAAGATCTGCGTTCTATACTTGGAACATTCTTATTCACCGGTGAAGAAGTAGATAAAAAAGTAGGTGTTCTTTCGGGAGGTGAGCGAACGCGTCTTGCCCTTTGTCAATTACTACTCAGCCCTTGTAATTTTTTAATTCTTGATGAGCCAACGAACCACTTAGACATTCAATCTAAGGAGGTACTAAAACGTGCACTTATCAATTACGAAGGAACATTTATCGTCGTTTCCCACGACAGAGAATTCTTAGATGGTTTAACAAATCGTATTTGGGATATTCAAGACAAAACATTAAAAATATATCACTACGATGTTAAAGAATATCTATCGAAAAAAATGGCTGTTGAAGAAAATAGTGAAGTAAGTTTAAAACAAAACTCAACAACCAAAGGAGAATCAAGTAAAAAAGATAATACTCCAATTGTAACAGAAGAAAAACCTAAAAAAGAACTTACACAAGAAGAACAAAAAGAATTAAAAAGAAAACGTAATTCTCTACAGAACAATATCAAACGCTCAGAAGAGCAAATTGAGACTCTAGAGAATAAGATTAAAAATATGGATGAAGTAATTCTTAACCTTGACTATTCTGATAAAACTAAGGCAGATATTGTACTTGCTGATTACGAAAAACTAAAAAAGGAATTAGATAATACAATGAGCCAATGGGAATTACAAGTGGAAGAATTAGAAAATTTGGTATAAAGGATGAAAGGACAATTACACAAAATGCGTGTTGTGCACGAAAATCCGATTCAATATTATCTTGATTTAGGAGAATCTATTCTTCTGAACAATTACATTGGTAAACATATTAAACTTTCTTGGGAAGGTAAAATACAATGTGTGTCCTGTCAAAAAGTTACTAAAAGCTACTTTGGTCAAGGATTCTGCTACAAATGTTTTACTGAATCAGCTCAGGCCGCTCCCTGTATCATTAGACCGGAACTTTGTCGTGCACATTTAGGTGAAGGTAGAGATATTGCTTGGGAAGAAGCAAATCACAATCAGCCACATATAGTATATTTAGCACAATCCGATATTACCAAAGTAGGTGTCACTAGAAACACCCAAATACCAACGAGATGGATTGATCAAGGAGCAATTTCCGCAATTAAAGTTGCTGAAACACCTAACAGATATCTAGCAGGTGTATTAGAAGTCGCTTTAAAAGATCATTTTTCAGACAAAACGAATTGGCAACGTATGCTTCGCAATGAAATAGATGAAAGTATCGATTTGATAGAGGAAAAATGGCAATTAGAAGGTCTGCTTCCTGACGACTTATTGCAGTATTTCACAGAAGATGATACGATAGAAACATTTGATTATCCTGTTACATATTACCCACAAAAAGTTAAAAGTGTTGCACTAGAAAAAACAGGATTTATCGAAGGTACACTGCAAGGAATCAAAGGTCAGTACTTACTCTTCGATGGAGACAGAGTTATTAACTTGAGAAAATATTCTGGATATATGGTTGAATTTGAAGGATAATAAATTTTAATTCAATTTTTTCAACATCAGAGTATACACAATTTTTCTAAAAAAAATTTCACTTGTAATTTTTTAACTTATCTTTAAAATCGATTAATAAATTAAAAAGAAATCCTATGTTTGGAAACGACGAATTTAGAAAATATGCAACAAAACATGTTGGTATAAGCAGCATGCATTTAGATAGTTACATTGAATCTTCTGTAACACCTTATATCATCGAGGAGCGTCATTTAAATATGACACAAATGGACGTATTCTCTCGTTTGATGATGGATAGAATCATTTTCTTAGGAACAGGAATCAATGACCAAGTTGCAAATATTATCAATGCCCAATTGTTATTCTTAGAATCAGTTGATGCTAAAAAAGATATCCAAATTTACCTTAACTCACCAGGTGGTTCTGTTTACGCTGGTTTAGGTATTTACGATACAATGCAATACATCAAACCAGATGTTGCTACAATTTGTACAGGTATGGCTGCTTCAATGGGAGCGGTTCTTATGTGTGCAGGTGCAGAAGGTAAACGTACTGCATTAAAACATTCTCGCGTTATGATTCACCAACCATTAGGTGGTGCGCAAGGGCAAGCATCTGATATTGAAATCACTGCTAGAGAGATTCAGAAATTGAAAAACGAATTATATCAAATTATTGCTCAACATTCTAAGCAAGATTTCGAAAAAGTATGGGCTGATTCAGACCGTGACTATTGGATGACTGCAGAAGAAGCAAAAGCATATGGAATGGTTGACGAGGTTTTAGTAAGAAACCCTAAATAATTATTGTATGCAGCAAGATTTTAAATTAGAATCTTGGGAAAAAAAATTAGAAGGGGTGTTAATTTGTATTGTATTATGCATTTTCACTTCTGTATGTTTTGATATGTATTTTTTACACTTCAACATTGACATCCCTCCTGTTTTATTACCTATGCTTTCTATTTTTAGTTTAATCTTCTTTTTACTTTTGGGTATTAATGGGTTAAAATCTGGAAATCTTGTGTTACGTTGGACACCTTACAATTGGTTATTCCGGTCAATTATGGTAAACCAATTCGGTATGAATCGTATCAAAACACATACTATTTTAGCAAGGATAACAGGTGTTACTTGCATACTTTTTGTGATTTTAGGTATTTATATACTTATCACCAAAATCTAACTCAATTTTCAATGGCAAAAAAAGAAACAAATTGTTCTTTTTGT